>DASWDK010000138.1:0-4154 GCA_036395335.1 Thermoanaerobaculia bacterium | reverse complement strand
TTGCGTTTCCTTTACGCCTATCCGAAGACGCTGGACGAGTCGGTTCTGCGGCTGATGGCGGCGCAGCCGCGATTTCTGCCGTATGTGGATATCCCGCTCCAGCACGTCTCGCGTGGCGTGCTCGCGGCAATGAGACGAGGCGGCGATGCCGCTTCGTATCGAGCGATGGTCGGGCGGATGCGCGAGATCGTGCCGGAGATCGCGATTCGCACGACTTTCATCGTCGGCTTCCCCGGGGAAGGCGAAGCCGAATTCCGCGAGCTGTGCGAGTTCGTCCGCGCCACGGAGCTTGACAACGTCGGCGCCTTCGAGTACTCGCCCGAGCCGGGGTCGGCCTCGGAGCCGCTGGGAGATCCGGTGCCGGCGGAGGAGAAGGCGCGCCGACGAGACTTTCTCCTTTCCCTCCAGCGGCCCATTGCCCGGAAGAAGAACCGGGCTCTCGAGGGACGGACCGTCGAGGCGATCGTCGAGGGTGCCTGCGAGGAGACAGAACACCTTCTCGAGGGGCGCCTGCGGTCTCAGGCCCCGGAGATCGACGGTCGTCTCTTGATCAACGACACCGGCGGTCGCGACGTCTCGTCCGGGGACGTCGTTCGCGTGCGGATCTCCGAGTCGCACGACTACGACCTGGTCGGCGCAGTCGTCTGAACGAACCGATCGCGAAACGATGACGACCCTGCACGTCGTCCGCGACCCGCTCCGGGAGACGGACCTTCCGCGCGGCGGCATCGCCACGATCGGCAACTTCGACGGCGTCCATCTCGGTCACCGAAGGATCTTGGAGACGGTCGTCGCCCGGGCCCGCGAGACCGGCCGGCCTTCGATCGCCATCACCTTCGAGCCGCACCCTCTCTCGGTGCTTCGCCCGGACTACGCGCCGCGGCGCCTCCAGACTCTCCGCCAGAAGGAGGAAGCGATCGAGTCGCTCGGGGTGGAGAACCTCCTCGTGATCCCATTCACTCGGGACTTCTCCCTTACCGAGCCGGAGGAGTTCGTGCGGTCGGTGCTCTCGGAGAGGCTGGCCGTGTCGGAGCTCTTCCTCGGCAGCCACTTCGCTTTCGGACGCGGCAAGCGCGGGAACCTCGCGCTCTTGACGCGGATGGGCCCGGAGTGCGGCTTCATCGCCTCCGGGGTCGAAGAAGTCTTCTTCGAGGGGGAGCCGATATCCTCGACCCGCATCCGGACCGCGATCGCGCGCGGTGAGATCGAGCGCGCCAACGCCATGCTGGGACGCGATTACGAGCTGGACGGCCTGGTCGCCAGGGGAGACCGCGTTGGGCGGAAGATCGGCTACCCGACCATCAACCTCGAGCCGGAGAACGAGCTCCATCCCGCCGACGGCGTCTACGTCACCCAGATCGACCTCCGCTCTTTCGGGCGGCGCTTCGACTGTGTCACGAACATCGGCCGACGGCCGACCGTGTACGAGGATTACGCGACGACGATCGAGACGTACGTCCTCGATTTCTCGGCGGACGTCTACGGCGAGAAAGTTCGGCTGTTCTTCTTTGCCCGGCTTCGCGAAGAGAGGAAGTTTCCCTCCATGACGGATCTGTCCGAGCAGATCGCCAGGGACATCGAGGCGACGCGCGAGTTTTTCGAAAGGATGCCGAAGAAGTCCGGCGTCCGGTGAGCCCGGGACCCTTCCCCGCGTCGGCTTGCGAGCCCGATCGGCACTGCTGCTTCCGCTTCTTCTACCTCTTTTACTTCGCCGCGATCTCGACGAGCGGCGTGGGGCTCGCAACCGAGGATTCCGTGAACGTCCCCGGAGGAACGGCGTCGGTGAGGCGGCTCCTGCGCCTCGCACCGACGGGGACGCAAACCGCAGCCGGCTCTCCGTCCGGTCTGAAGCCCCGCAGGTGGCACCGGATCGAGGTTCGCGTCGACCGGCCGGAGCTCGTCGTGCGGGCGCGGAAGGAGTATTTCTTCCAATAGGGGCGAAAGGCGAAAGGTCTCGCTACGTCCTCGCCGTCGAACGTCCCCTTCCGAGAAGTCCCCGCAGCCCAGCGAGAAGGACGAGCGCCGCTCCCAGGCTCGTGACGATCGTGGCGCCGGTCGGCAAGTCGAAGATGTAGGAGAAATAAACTCCGATTGCCGTCACGACCGCCCCCATGCTCCATCCGATCGCGAGACGCGGTCCGAGCCGCTCGGAAAACAACATTGCCGACACGGCCGGCACTATCAGATACGAAAAGACGAGAAGAACTCCCGCAATCGGCACGGACGAGGTGACCACGAATCCGAAAGAAACGTAGAAAACAAAGTCCCAGAAGCGGATCGACAGCCCCTGTCGTTCCGCCTCGGGCTCGTCGAGCGAGATGAGGAGGAACTTCTTCCGAAGCAGCCAGTGAACGACGCCGATCACGACGTAGAGAGCCGCCGTTCGGGCGAGCTCGGGCCAGGAGACGGACAGAATATTGCCGACAAGCATCTCCTTCAGATGCTCGGTCTCGCCGCTGACTTTCGACATGGCGAGGATAGCGGCTGCGGCGGCAACGGCATAGGCGATCCCGATGATCGCTTCCTGCGGGATCCGGGTTTTTCGGTGTACGCGGGAGAAGGCAAAGACCGCGGCGCCGAGAAAGGTGAATCCGAGCGAGAAGAGGTAGGCCGCAGTCGAGTGGATGTCGTGTCCGAAGAGCACGCCGATCGTTGCGCCGAGCGCGGCGATCTGAGCGAGCGACAGGTCGACGAAGATGACCCCGCGCTCGACGACGTGTAGTCCCAGATAAGAAAGCATTCCCGTCAGGACCAGGCCCGCGGCGAAAGCGGGCAGCAGTAGCTGCAGAACGCTCATCAGCGGCCTGCTCTCTTCGTCGCGAGTGCCTCAGCGAGAAGCTTGACGTCGTAGTCGAAAAGCGAGATGTAGTCCTTCGCCTGAGGGACTCCTCCCACCGACGGAATGAAACGCAGGAGAGTCGCCCCAGTCTTTTGCGCCACCGAACGGGGAGTCCGCTCGTCGAAGTACGGCTCCATCAGGATCACGGGGACCTTCCGCGCGTTCATCAGGTTGATCAACTCGACGGTGTGCGCAGGGGAGGGTGGAATTCCCGGCTTCGGTTCGATGTAGCCGGCTGCCTTGAGGCCGAATCGCTTCAGGAAGTTCGGCCAGGAGTTGTGGTACGTCACGACCTCGGTGCCTGCGTACGGGGCGAGCATGGCTTCCCACTTCTTTTCCGCCTCGGCGAGAGTCGTTTCGAAGGCGGCCAGGTTGGATTTGTACTCGGCGGCGCCGGCCGAATCGATTTCCGAGAGCTTTGCGGCGATCGCGCGGGCGATGACACGGCCGTTGGACGGATCGAGCCAGTAGTGGGGATTCCCAAAGGGATGGACGTCGCCCATCGCGCGCGTGACGACCCCGGTCGGCCGTTCGAGGATGTCGCAACCGGCCGAGGCATCGAGATACCCGGGCGAACCCGGCCGGATCTTGCCGTTACGGCTCTGGTCGAGAAGGGGAGGCAGATAGCCCACCTCGAGCTCCAGGCCTGCGACGATCAGCAGGTCCGCGCGCGACAGTTTCAAGATGAAGGACGGCTTCGGCTCGACGAAGTGCGGGTCCTGGTAGCCGCGGGACAGGGCAAAGGTTTCGACTCGCTTGCCGCCGACCGAGTCGGCGATCGAAGCGAAGTCCTGGATGCTCGACACGACCTTGACCGTCCCGAAAGCGGGAGCGGCCGAGACGAGCGGGAGCAAAGCGAGAAGGACCGTCTTTTTCATTTTTTCCTCCGAAGGATCAGAACGGATGGGCGCCGTGGGCGCCGATCGCGAATTGGAATTGAAGAAGAGCTTCGTTCGCAGTGATCCCACCGGCGTAGCGCCTGCGGCGAAGCTCTCCGCGAACCTGCGAGAACTCACTCGGCCAGAAGGTCAGCGTCACGGCCTCTCCGCGGTCCCGCTTCGTGTCGTCGTCGGCGTGATCGGAAAATTCGTACCGCGCCCCGCCAAACCAGCGTCGCGCGAGCTGGTAGTCCCCCCCGACGAAGAAACCCCGCGACGATTGCTTGCCGTCGGGCTGCTCGCGCCGGCTTCGAAAGAGTTCGCTCCTCAGGGCGAACGAACGGTACGGTCGGCCAGAAAGCGGCTTCCAGCGATAAACGAGGTGAATGTTTTCGAGCGTCGTCTTCGCCTCTTCGGTCGTCCCGTTCGATCCCCGA
>DASWDK010000137.1:0-3895 GCA_036395335.1 Thermoanaerobaculia bacterium | reverse complement strand
AGCCGCCGCTGCCCTTCGCGCTCGGGGGCTTTTCCGTTCACGTCGCCAGGACCGTAACTGACCGGTCGGTCAGTGTCAAATCACTTCGAGACGGGGCGATAAACTCCGGGTCGATGAAAGTCCGGATCCTCTATTTCGCGTCGTTTCGGGACGCCGCCGGAAAGGCGGAAGAGGACCGCGAGCTTCCGGAGGGAACCCGGGTCCGCGACCTCTGGGAGATTCTCGCGCGTGAGATCCCGGCGTTCTCCCGCTTCCCGGGAATGCCGCCGGTCGCGGTCAACCGGCTCACCCAGGTCGGTCACGTGCCGCTCGAAGACGGCGACGAGGTCGCCTACCTCCCCCCGGTCGCGGGCGGCTGATGCACCTGACCCGCGAGCCCATCGACATCGCCGCGCTCCTTGCGGCGCCGCGCCCCTCGGACGGCGCGGTTTGCCTCTTCGTGGGAGTCGTCCGCAACGAGAGCGACGGCAAGGAGACGGTCGCGATCGAGTACGAAGCCTACGAAGAGATGGCGGAGCTCGAGCTCGCGCACGTCGTCGCGTCGGTCTCGCACGAGTGGCCGGGCGCCTTCGTGCGCATCTCTCACCGCGTGGGACGGCTCGAGGTCGGGGAGCCTTCGGTCGCGGTCCTCGTGACGGCGCCCCACCGGGAGACCGCGTTCACCGCCTGCCGGCTGGCCATCGAGTGGCTCAAGGAGTACGCCCCGATCTGGAAAAAGGAGATCCGCCCGGACGGCACCGGCGAGTGGGTGGAACCGACGAGCCGGTCGATGCTGTCTGATACGCTTTTGAACTCGAAATGGCGCCAGGAGGACATTCCATGAGTACCCCCGTTGAAACGCGCGACTGGACGAGCGCCGCGCTCGATCACGAAGTCGTCCACTACCGCGCCGACGCCGGTATCGCGGTCATCGAGATGGACGACCCGCCGGCAAACACTTACACGTACGCGATGATGCGGCAGCTCGACGACGCCGTCTTGAAGGCCCGCTTCGACGACCACGTCTACGTGATCGTCCTGCGCGGCAAGGGCGACCGCTTCTTCTCCGCCGGCGCGAACATCGGGATGCTGAACGCCGTCACGCCCGGCTTCAAGTACTTCTTCTGCCTGCACGCGAACGAGACCCTGCTGCGTCTCGAGCACACGCCCAAGCTCGTTCTCGCCGCGCTGAACGGGCACACGGTCGGAGGCGGCCTCGAGATCGCGATGGCGGCCGACATCCGGCTCGCGCGAAAGGACGCCGGCAAGATCGGCCTCCCCGAGGTCACGCTCGGGGTCCTACCGGGCACCGGCGGCACGGCGCGCCTCGGCAAACTGATCGGAAAGTCGCGCGCGATCGAGCTCATGATCACGGGCAACACGTTCTCGTTCGAGGAGGCGTACGACCTCGGCCTCGTCAACCAGGTGATCGACGCGACCCCCGAGGAGTGGTGGGAGCAGGTCATGGACTACGCTCGCCAGTTCGTCCCCCCGAACAAGGCCGCGCGCGCGGTCGGCCGGATCAAGCGGTCAGTGCAGACCGGCTGGGACCTGCCGCTCGAGTCGGCGCTGGCCGTCGAGCGCGAGCTGCAGCAGCTTCTCTTCCAGAGCGAGGACGCGAAGGAAGGGATCGCGGCGAACCAGGAGAAACGGGTCCCGAAATTCAAGGGACGTTAGTGGCCGCGGAGACGGTCCCCGGCCTCGCGCTCAAGACGGACCTGTTCATCGGCGGCGAGTTCGTTCCGTCCACCTCGGGCAAGCGTTTCGCGACGACGAACCCCGCGACCGGCGAGATGCTCGGGCAGATCGCCGAAGCGGGCCGCGAGGACCTGGATCGCGCGGTCGTGACGGCCCGTCAAGCTTTCGAGTCGGGGCCGTGGGCTTCGATGAAGCCGCGGGAGCGCGGCCGGATCCTGATCCGGGCCGCGGAGATGCTCCTCTCGCGCGCCGAAGAGTTCGGAAGGGTCGAGACGCTCGACAACGGCAAGCCGATCTTCGAGTCCGCGAAGATCGACATGCCCGTCGCCGCGGAGGCCCTCTCCTACTTCGGCGAGTCCGCGGACAAGCTGTACGGCGATACGTTCCCGGGCCGCCCGGACGCGATGCTCCTGACGCTGCGCGAGCCGGTCGGCGTCGTCGGGGCGATCACGCCGTGGAACTTTCCGCTCCTGCAGGCGATGTGGAAGATCGCTCCGGCGCTCGCGCTCGGCAACACCGTGGTCCTGAAGCCGGCGTCGCTCACGCCCCTGACCGCTCTTCTCTTCGCCGACCTCCTGCGTGAGGCCGGGCTTCCCGCCGGCGCCTTCAACGTCGTCACGGGCCCGGGCGCAACCGTCGGAAGTGCGATGGCGGAGCATCCGGGCATCGACAAGATCTCCTTCACCGGAGAGACCGAGACCGGCAAGAAGATTCTGCGCGCGGCTGCGGGGACCATGAAGCGGGTCTCGATGGAGCTCGGCGGCAAGTCCCCCAACGTCGTTTTCGCGGACGCGGACTTAGACGCCGCCGCAAAAGGCGCATCGAACGCAATCTTCTACGGCAAGGGGGAGCTGTGCTCGGCCGGGTCGCGCCTCCTCGTCGAAGAATCGGTCCACGACGCGCTTCTCGAAAAGGTCGTCGACCGGGCGAAGAAGATGGTTCCAGCGGACCCGCTCCACCCCAAGACGCGGTTGGGTGCTCTCGTCTCCGAAAAGCAGCGGGAGAACGTCGAGCGATACGTCGAGAGCGGGCGGAGCGAGGGGGCGAAGCTCGTGGCCGGCGGCAACCGGGCTTCGGTCGACGGAAAAGGTGCGTTCTTCGAAGCGACCGTTTTCGACGCGGTCAAGCCCGACATGCGGATCGCGCGCGAAGAAATCTTCGGGCCGGTGCTCGCGACACTGACCTTCCGGGACGAGGCCGAAGCGGTCGCGGTCGGCAACTCGACGATCTACGGTCTCGCCGCCGCGGTGTGGACGAAGGACGTCAAGAAGGCGCTCCGGACGGCGAAGGCGTTGAAGGCGGGGACGGTCTGGGTGAACGCCTACAATTTCTACGACCCCGGCCTCCCCTTCGGCGGCTACAAGGAGTCCGGCTTCGGCCGCGAGCGCGGCCACTACGCGCTCGAGGAATACACGCAGGTCAAGAGCGTCTGGGTGGACCTCTCCTGAAGAAGACTTTCTCGGTTTTCACGCTCGCCGCGTGCGCGCTCGCCGCGCCGGCCGTCGCCCCCCGGCCTTCGATCGAGTCGGTCCTCGCGACGCTCCAGAGCGTCACGGAGTTCGACGGAACCGCGATCTCGCCCGATGGAACGCGCGTGGCGTGGGTCCGGAAGCTCAAGAATGAAAAGGGCTTCTCCAAGCTCGGGGCCGTCGAGATCGCGAGCCTCTCCGCGCTGACCCAGCCGCCGCGCCGGATCACGGGCGCCCGGGACGGACGCGCGCACGACGAACGGTGGCCGGCCTGGTCGCCGGATGGCCGCTCGATCGCCTTTCTCTTCGTCGAGGGCTCGGCGCAGGAGACGGGCGCCCTGACAGCCTACAAACCCGACGCCGGCGTGGTGCAGGAGACGATCGACGAGCAGCGCATCGCGGTCGTGGACGTCGCAACCGGCAAGGTGCGACAGGTCTCCCCCGCAAATCTCTACGTCTACGACTACGACTGGTCGCCGGACGGCAAGCGGTTCGCGGCCGAGGCCGCGGAAGGGTCGGGCACGAACAACTACTGGATCGCGCGGCTCTACAAGGTGGACGTCGAGAGCGGCCGGGCGAGCTCCATCTGGAAGCCGCCCTACCAGATCGCGTGCCCGCGGTGGTCGCCTGACGGCCAGGAGATCGCCGTGATCCACGGAATCATGAGCGACGAGGGCTCAACCGGCGGCGACATCTGGACCGTCCCCGCGGCGGAGGGAGCGCCGAAGAACCGCACGGAGGGAATGAAG
>DASWDK010000136.1:0-1812 GCA_036395335.1 Thermoanaerobaculia bacterium | reverse complement strand
GCGTAGCGCGTCTCGAACTCGATCTCGCCCAGCCGAACCGTTGCCGTATGCGACTCTCCCGACAGGGCCCGACGAATGTGGTCCAGGACGTCCCGGTGGTCCCGGTAAACCTCCCACACCGATCGGCCGACCACCTCTCCCGGTTTGAGGCCGACACTCTCCAGGCCTTTCCCCTCCGAGTGGGTGAAGATCCCTTCCCGGTCGATCGCGAAGAGAACGATCGGAACGTTCGTCACGAGCGTTCTCAGCTTCTGTTCGCTCTCCTTCAACGCGCTCTCCGTCCGGCGGAGGTCGGTCACGTCCTTGTTGACGCCGACCCACTTGAGCGGCCGGCCCTTCAGGTCTCGCAAGACCTTGCCGTAGCCGACCCGAACCCGGACGGAGCCGTCCGAGAGCATGATGCGGTACTCCTCGAAGAACGGTCGGTCGGTTTCGAGCGTCCTCCGCATCGACGCGAGAACGCGTTGTCGGTCCTCCGGATGGACCAGCTTCTCCCACTCTTCACGAGTCGAGGGAAGGCGATTCCCTTTCGAGCTGCCGATCCGGGCGTGAAAGTACTGGATCTTGCCGGTCTCCAGGTTCCACTCGTACACGAGGTCGCTCGAGATCTGCGCGGCGATCCGGAATCGCTCCTCCGACTCGCGCAGTTCGCTTTCGACCCGCTTGCGGTCGGAAATGTCGTGAATGTACCCGGTGAAGGTCGGCGGGCCGTCCGACGGAAGACGCGTCACGGTGAGCTCGATCGCAAACTCCGATCCGTCCGCTCTCATCGCCGTCATCTCCAGAGTCTGGTCGAAGATCCGGTTTTCGCCGGTCGCCAGATGGCGGGCCATTCCCTCGCGGTGTCGTTCGCGCAGGGACGGCGGGATGATGAGATCCGCCATCGGCTTCCCGAGGGCGCAGGCGCGCGTGTAGCCGAAGATCCGTTCGGCAGCGGAATTGAACTCCAGGATTCGGCCGTGCGCGTCGATCGTCACGATTGCGTCGAGCGCCGCTTCGATCATCGCGCTCTTTCGCGCCTCCGATGCCCGGAGAGCGTCCTCGGCCCGCTTGCGCTCGGTGACGTCCCGAGCAACGATCGTGGAGAACGGGCCGCGGCCGTTGCGCGGTAAGCTCGCGATCGAGAGCTCGAGCGGGATCCGGTGCCCGCTCGCGTGAATACCGGTGTGGTCCCGGGGCGCGAGGTCCGTCAAACCGACCCGATCGGCGGATGCCGAGCCCGCGTTTTCCCGGGGACGAAGACCCGGAATGATCCCCCCCAGAGCCCGGCCGATCATCGCCGGGATGGCGTGCCCGAAAACGCGCTCGGCGGCGCGGTTCGCGAAGACGATCCGATCTTCGCCGTCGACGGTGAGAATCGCGTCGGATGCGGTCTCAGCCAGCGCCCGGAACCTCGTCTCGCTGTCCCGGAGCACCTGTCGGGCAAGGCGCCGCTCTCGCCGGAGCTGCGACCGGGCGAGTTCCCGTTCGACGTACGTTGCGAGCCGGCGGAGCGAACTCTTCGACAGGCAACTGTCGGCGCCGGCGCGAAGAACGCGAACGCCGTCGTCTTCGCTGACGGCGTCCGAGACAACCAGGAAGGGCGCCTCGAGCCCGGCCGCGCGGGCGAGCGCGAGCGCGGCAAGCGCGCCGAATTCCTGAACCTCGTAATCGGAGAGGACGACGTCCCAGGTCTTTCCCTGGAGAGCCCGCTCCATCTCGGCGGCCGAGCGGACCACCTCCGAGAAGACTTCGTGGCCGGCCTGGCGCAGCTCTTCGAGCAACGGCTCGGCGTCGGCCGCGGAGGCTGCGACCAGAAGAACCCGCAGCGGT
>DASWDK010000135.1:0-4141 GCA_036395335.1 Thermoanaerobaculia bacterium | reverse complement strand
AGGGGCGGCAGGCGCTCGACGTCCACTGGGATCCGGGTCCGAGCGCCGCAGAGAGCTCGCGGAGCCTTCGGGACCGGCTCGAGCAGCTCGCGTCGGGAAAGCCCGCTGAGGTCCTGCGCAACGACGGCGACGTGGACGCGGCTCTTGCATCCGCGGCCAGGACCCTCGAGGCGGTCTATGAGGTCCCGTTCGTGGAGGCCTCGCCGATGGAGCCGTGCAACTGCACGGCGATGTATCGCGAGGGCGTCTGCGAGATCTGGGCGCCGACGCAGAACCCATACAACGCGCGCAGCTTCGCCGGCACCGCGGCCGGGCTGCCGCAGGAGTCGTGGGAGAAGTCGGTCGTCGTGAACATGCTGCGGCCGGGGGGTGGCTTCGGGCGGAGGCTCGACAACGACTACGTCGCGGAGGCGGCCTATCTCGCCAAAGAAGTGCCCGGCGCTCCGATCCAGGTCGTGTGGACGCGCGGGGACGAGCTCCGCCACAGCCTCTACCGTTCGACTGCCTATCACCGGCTGCGCGCCGGACTCGACGCGTCGGGAATGCCGATCGCGTGGTCCCACCATCTCGCGAACCCGTCGCGCTACCGCTACCAGCACGGAGAGTCGCCGCCGCACGACTCCGAGATCACGCCGGACGATTTCCCCGCGCAGCTCATCCCGAACTTCCGCGTCGCCTGGTCAGAAGCGGAGAGCGCCGTGCCGCGCGGCTACTACCGCGCGATGGTTCCCGGCGCGAACCTCTTCGCGCTCGAGTGTTTCTTGGACGAGATCGCTAACGCCGGAGGAAAGGATCCGCTCGCGCTGCGGCTCACACTCCTCGGACAGCCGCGAGCCCTGAAGTACGCCGGTTACGGCGGTCCCGTCTTCGACACCGGTCGCCTGCGCAACGTCCTCGAGCTCGCCGCGGAGAAGGGCGATTGGGGCAAACCCCTGCCGAAAGGAAGAGCGCGCGGCATCGCCGGGGGATTCGTTTTCGGCTCGTACGTCGCGGCGGTCGCCGAAGTCTCCGTGGCTCGAGGAGGCGAAGTGCGGGTCCACCGGATCGTCGAGGCGGCGGACTGCGGGACCGTCGTCAACCCGCAGGGCGTCGTGAAGCAGATCGAGGGAGGCGCGATCGACGGCATGAACCTCGCCTTGAAGCTCGAGATCACGATCGAAAAGGGCGCCGTCGTGCAAAAGAGCTTCGCGGAATATCCGCTCGTGCGGATGCGCGAGGCGCCGCGCATCGAAGCGCATCTCGTCCAGAGCAGCGAGCCGCCCTCGGGGATCGGCGAGATGGCCGTGCCGCCCGCGATCGGCGCGATCGTGAACGCCGTCTCGGCCGCGACCGGAAAGCGCGTCCGCAAGCTGCCGATCCGCCTCGCGTAGGAGGGCGTTCAGCGCAGCCGCCGGAAGGCGTGCGTCTTGACAGCGATCCAGACGGGCTTTCCGACCGCCAGACCGAGGTCCGCGACGGCCGCGGCGGTGAGCTTCGCTCTCCATTCGACGCCTCCGGCGAGGATTCGCGCCAGAGTGTCGGCGCCGACCGGTTCGAGGCCGATGACCTCACCGGCAGAGACGTTGCGCGCCGAGACGCTCGAACGCTCCAGAGCTTTCGTCGAGACGAGCACGTCGTCGGGCGAGACGCCGAACACCGCGCGATCGCCGGCGGCGACGCCGATCGACCAGGGAACGAGAAGGCGCGCTTCATCCGAGATTCGCAGATGTGCCGTCGAGTCGCCCGGCAGGACGGACTCGATCGCGCCCGGGAACACGTTTTCGAAGCTCGCGTCGGGATCCGCCGAGGAGAGCGCAGCCGGCCGCAGGACCTCGTCGACTCGCCCGACGGCCCGGACCCGGCCTTCCTGGAGGAGGACCGCCTCCCGAGCGAGCACGGCGGCCTCCCCGGCGTTGTGCGTGACGTAGAGGAAAGGGATCCTCTTCTCGTCCCGAATCCTCAGCAGGTAGGGCAGGATCCGACCCTTCAGCTCGACGTCCACGGCGGCCAGCGGCTCGTCTAGAAGCAGCAGCCGCGGCTCGGTCGCGACCGCCCGCGCCAGCGCGACCCTCTGCCGCTCGCCTCCCGAGAGCGTGGCCGGATACCGGGAGAGCAGCGGCGTGATCTCGAGGATCGAGACCGCCTCCGCGAAAGTCTTCTCGCCGGCGCCTCTCTTCAACCCGAAGCGGACGTTGCCCGCCGCGTCGAGGTGCGGGAAGAGCAACGAATCCTGCGGGACGTAGCCGATGCGTCTCTCCTCCGGTCCGAGGAATCTTCCCGATTCCGAGTCGAGGAAGACCTGGCCGTCCAGAGCGACGCGGCCCGCGGCGCCCCGGCGCAGCCCCGCGATGACCTCGAGCAGAGAGGTCTTTCCGGAACCGGAAGGTCCGAGCACCGCGACGGCATTTCCCTCGAGCCGCGCCGACACGTCGAGGGTGAATGGCGCCAGCGGCAGACGGAAATCGAGCTCGATCACGTGGCTGTTCGCGCGGTCACGGCTCGGCCGGCGCGTGTCGCGAGCGGCGGCGCTGCAGAACCTCCGTCGTCCAGACTGCGGCGAAGGCGATGACGACGGTCAGCGCCACCAGGCGGAACGCCGCGGCATCCTCTCCGATCTGCGTGCGGTGGAAGATCGCGAGCGCGAGCGTCTGGGTCCGCCCCGGGATGTTGCCCGCGACTAAGATCGTCGCGCCGAACTCCCCGAACGCGCGCGAGAAGGCGAGCAGCGTGCCGGCGAGGATCCCGCGCCACGCGAGCGGCAAGGTCACCCGCGCGAACACCCCGAGACTTCCGCGGCCGAGCGATCGCCCGATCGCGATCAGGCGCGGGTCGACTTCCTCCATCGCTGCGCGCGCCGGCCGCACGAGAAGCGGGAAGGACATCACCGCCGTCGCGAGTGCCACCGCCTTCCAGGTGAAGAGGATCTCGATTCCGGCGCGGTCGAGCACGCGGCCGAGCGGACCGGATCTCCGCAACATTTCGAGCAGGACGAGCCCGACCGCGGTCGGAGGCAGGACCAGAGGAAGCGACAGAAGCGTCTCGACCGAGACTTTGCCCCGTCCCTTCCACCTCGCGAGCAGCCACGCGGCGGCGATCCCGAGGGGCAGGATCACGATCGTCGAGACCGCGGCGACCCGCAGCGTCAGGAGGAGGATCGAGAGGTCTTCGGTGCTCACTCAGTCGGCGGCGCGGACGACGAATCCGTATCGCTCGAAGACGGCCGCGGCTTCGCGGGACTCGAGGAAGCGGACGAAATCGGCGGCGGCCTTTTTCCGGGACTCGGAGACCCGAGCGAGCGAATAGACGATCTCGGGATTCCCCGAGACCTCATAGACCACCCGGACTCGCCTCGTCACGCGCGCATCCGTCTTGTAGACGATCCCGGCCGGCGCCGCCTCGGTCTCGACCGCGGCCAGAGCGGCGCGGACGTCGAGCGTGGGCACGACCCGGGCGCTCAACTTGTCCCAGAGACCCTCGGCTTCGAGCCACTTCTTCGCGTAGATCCCCGCCGGCACCGCGGCCGGATCGGCCACGGCGATCCGGGGAAGGGAGAGAAGGTCTCGCGGCTCGCGAACGCGGAACGAAGATCCCGCAGGGACGATGACCGCCAGGGAATTGCCCAGGAACTCGCGCCGGTCGTGTTTCACGACCCGTCCCTCCCGCTCGAGCTCGTCCATCCGCGCCGCGTCCGCCGAGAAGAAGACGTCCGCCGGCGCCCCCGCCCGGATCTGTCGCGCGAGATCGCTCGACGCGCCGAAGGCGAACCGGACGGAGTTCCCCGTCGCCCGTTCGAACGACCGGCCGAGATCCTCGAGTGACTCCGTCAGGCTGGCGGCCGCGAAGACCAGGATTTCCTCGGAGCGGACGGGCACCGCGACCCCGAGAAAGAGCAACGCTGCGAGGATCCCGGTGGGCATCGCGTCCCGGCGCGAGAGCTTAACCGGTGTTTGATTCCCCCGCTTTCCGCCGGTAAACTGCGCGATCCCGCGGTGGGTGTAGCTCAGCTGGTTAGAGCGCCAGACTGTGGATCTGGATGTCGAGGGTTCGAATCCCTCCACTCACCCCAGAAGTTCGTTCGATCTTTGCGCCCGTAGCTCAGTCCGGATAGAGCGTTAGCCTCCGGAGCTAAAGGTCCCGCGTTCGAATCGCGGCGGGCGCACCA
>DASWDK010000134.1:0-3116 GCA_036395335.1 Thermoanaerobaculia bacterium | reverse complement strand
CGCGCCGTCCTTCCACGACGATACGTACAGATCGCCGCGCGGATACGGCGCGCCTCCCGCGATCGCGTCTCCGGGGCGACCCACGGAGACGAACAGGAGGACGTCTCCTTCCGGCGTGACGTACGGATGCGTCTCGGTCGCCTCGGTGTCGACCGCATCGCCGACCGGCTCCACTTTCTTCCACCCGTCCCCGCTCCGCACGGCGCGGTAGAGATCGAGACTTCCCTTCCCGCCCGCGCGATCCGAGCTGAAGTAGATGTCGCCGTTGCTCGAGATGCTCGCGCTCTGCTCCTCCGAGGTCGTGTCGATCGGGGCTCCCAGGTTGCGCGGCGCGCCCCAGCCTCTACCCTCGCGCTCCACGATCCAGAGATCGGTGTCGTTGCGCGCGGCGGCACCCGCGACCGGTCGGATCGACGTGAACACCAGCCACTTTCCGTCGGGCGAGATCGCCGGCGCGTAATCGAAATCGCGGCCGGAGAACGGGGCGACCTCGGGCTTCCCCCACTTTCCGCCGCGAAAGCGCGAGACGCAGATGGCCGCGACCGGCCGCGTGGTCGTGGTCGGGTTGCGGACGGTGAAATAGAACTCCTTCCCGTCGGGCGTGAACGCGCCGCCGGACTCCAGCGCCGGCGTGGAAATCACGCCTTCCCCGAAGATTTCCGCGGCAAAGGAGCTCTTCGGGGCGGACGGCGCTTCCGGGGCAGCGGCGCCCGCGGACTCGGGCGGAACGGGTTTCGTCGCGGTCGACGCCAGGTGCACGTCCGGCAACCCGAGCTGCGAGAGCGGTACCTCGTAGAGGTTGCCGAGGCCGTTTGAGACCGAGCGGCTGCGCGTCACGATCTCGTCGTAGGTGGCGGGTCGCGCGCGTGGCTCGGTCGGGAACCCGCGCTCGCTCGCGAAGGTGAGTGACCGGCCGTCCGGCGTGAACCGCGGCGAGTACTCGCGCGCCGCGGTGTTGATCGCATCGAGAGCGCGGGGCGCCGTCCAGGCCTCGCCGCGGTGTTCCGAGACGAAGAGATCGGAGTTCGCCGGGTCGGCGGAGCGGCCGAAGGCGCCCAGGATCAGGAACGACTGGTCGGGAGCGATCAGGACCTCGACCGTCGAGAAATCCTTTCCGTTCAGGACGGGGCCCAGGTTCTCCGCCTCCTGGTATCGCCCTCCGACGAGCCGCGACCGGTAAATGTCGATACCTCCGAGCGAGCCTTTGCGGGCGGAGGCGAAGTAGAGAGTCCCGTCGGAAGCCTCGGAGGCGAAGTACTCGTTCGCGTCGCTGTTCACCGGCGGGCCGAGGTCGCGCGGCTCTCCCCATCCCGACGCCGTCTTATCGACGATCCAGACGTCGAAGTCGTGGGTCGTCTTTCCCGGCGCCGGCCGGTCCGAGACGAAATAGAGGCGGCTGCCGTCGAGAGAAAGGACGGGATCCGAGTCGCGGTAGTGGCCGGAGAACGGCGCGATCTCGGGCTCCGTCCACCGGCCGCCCACGCGGCGCGACTGGCAGATCAGGTACAGGTACGACCGGGGAACCGAGACGTTGAAGAAGATGGTGTTGCCGTCGGGCGTGATTGCGCCGCCGAACTCGTCGAGCGGCGTCGAGACGACGCCTTCGCCCAGAATCTGCGGCGCCTTCTCGGCCGGCGCCGGGACCGCCAGGGTTCCGAGGAGTACGACGGGACCGAAAAACAGCGCCCCCCAATGTGGCAAGTGGAGACCTGACCCCTATTTCGACGCCCGGTCGAGCTCGGTCCGGGTCCCGATCCGGCCGTGCGTGCCGGCGATCGTCTCGACGTCCGGCGCGTGGCTCGCGATCCAGTCGCGCAGCCGGCGGGTCAGGGCGTTTCCCGGCGGGACGTCCGTTCCGAAGTTCGGCAAAATGAGCATGTCTCCCTGATATACGAGCTTCTGGCGCGGGAGATATGCCAGGACGAGCTCCCGCGCGTGATCCGTCGGTCCGACGTCGTGGAGCTCACCTCGACCCCCGTCGTAGTTCATCGGCATCATGACCGAAACGGGCACTTGCGATCTGCTCGCGTCGAGGAGTCGAAAATCATGACACGCAGTCATTGTTTCGCCGTCACGGCCGGGCTCGCCGCCGCTTCGTTGCTCGCTCCAGCCCTGCTCGCGCAGACGCAGATGCCGCTCCCCGGCAGCGCCATTCCACAGTTCGCTCAGCCACTGCCGACGCTCTCCGTCGCCGGTGGCACGATCGCGACGGTGATCGGCAATACGCCGCTCACGATCCGCATGTGCGAGTTCGACGCGAAGGTGCTCCCGCCCGGTACGCTCGCCCCCGGCGTGCAGCCGCAGACCCGCGTCTGGGGTTACGTGGAAGGCAGCGCGTGCCCGACCACGCTGCGGGACACGTACACGGGTCCGGTGATCGTCAACGTGCGTGGAACGGCGACGCCGATCACATTCGTCAACGAGCTCGGCAGCACGGCGACGACGGGAGTGCTCGCCTACAAGAACTCCGTCGATCAAACCTTGCACTGGGCGGACCCCTTCGGCCTCGGCTGCGAGATGTCCGACGTCGTGCCCCCACCGTTCAGCCCCTGTTCACAGAACTATTCGGGCCCGATCCCCGCCGTTCCCCACCTGCACGGCGGCGAGGTGCCGCCGGAGATCGACGGAGGGCCCGACTCCTGGTTCACGAGCGATGGTCTCTTCCACGGCCACGGCTACTACTCCTTTGCGGGAGCCAACGGCAACCAGACCATCTACAAGTACCCGAACGTCCAGCAGGCCGCGCCGCTCTGGTTCCACGATCACACCCTCGGCGCGACGCGCTTGAACGTGTATGCGGGTCTCGCCGGCGCCTACTTGATCGTCGACCCGAACCTCGCGCTTCCGACGAACCTGCCGGGACCCGGAGAGACTATTCCCCTAGTCCTCCAGGACCGCATGTTCGACACGAATGGGCAGCTCTACTTCCCCGGCAACGACGAGAACGGGGTCTTCACGCCGAACCCGGACCATCCGTACTGGGTTCCGGAGTTCGTCGGCGACACGATCGTCGTCAACGGGAAGGCGTGGCCGTACCTCGACGTCCAGCCGAAGCGCTACCGCTTCCTGTTCCTGAACGGCTCGAACGCGCGGACCTACGAGCTCTCGCTGCCGGC
>DASWDK010000133.1:0-3005 GCA_036395335.1 Thermoanaerobaculia bacterium | reverse complement strand
AGTGAAGACTAAGGGCCTTAGTTTCAAAATTTCTGTCCGCCGGTCGCAACGCGACCGCAGCGGACCCGATCGCCGGCCGCGAAGCGACCGCCGCGGACCCAGTCGCCGGCGTTTACGGACCGGCGCCGACGACGCATTTTTCCGCGTCGCGACGGGCGCGGTCGCCGCCGTCGTTCTCCTTCTCGCCGCGGCGATTGCCTTCGAGCTCCTTCGACACTCGCGGCTCTCGATCGAAAAGTTTGGTTTCCGCTTCTGGATCGGGAAGATCTGGGATCCGGTCGCCGGAGAATTCGGCGCGTTCCCGTTCCTCTGGGGGACGCTTTATTCCTCCTTCCTGGCGCTCCTGGCCGCGGGACCGGTCGCGATCGGCATCGCCGTCTTCATCTCCGAGCTCTCGCCCGGTTTTCTGCGGCGGCCGCTCGCTTTCCTGACGGAGCTCCTCGCCGCGATTCCCTCGATCGTCTACGGCCTCTGGGGTGTTTTCGTGCTCGTCCCGCTCGTTCGGCGGCTCGAGACGGGCATGCCGGAGTCGCTCCGAAAGCTCCCGCTCTTCTCCGGACCTCCGGTCGGCGTCGGAATGCTCGCGGCGGCGGCGATTCTCGCGATCATGGTGATCCCGTTTTCCTCCGCGGTCGCGCGCGAAGTCCTCCGAGCGGTGCCCTCCTCGCAGCGGGAGGCCGCCTACGCCCTCGGCGCGACCCGGTTCGAGGCGATCCGCGCCGTGCTCTTCCACGGGCGCACCGGCGTCGTCGGGGCGCTCCTGCTCGGCCTGGGGCGCGCGCTCGGCGAGACGATGGCGGTGACGATGGTCATCGGAAACAATCCTCTCGCCTCGGTGTCGCTCTTCGCTCCCCAGCACACCATGGCGGCGGTCCTTGCGAACGAATTCACCGAGGCGGCGGACCAGCTGTATCTCGATGCTTTAGTCGAGATCGGGCTCGTTCTCTTCGTCATCACGCTCGTCGTAAATGCGCTCTCGCGGCTCCTCATCTGGAGCCTCGAGAGGCAGTCGCGCGCGATTCCCGCGGCCGCGGAGCCGACGTCCGCCGTGGAGGCGGCATGAGCCGAAGCCGCCGGCGCCGGGTCGTCTCCGGGCTCTTCGCGGGAGCGTGCGCCGCGTCCGTCCTGCTCGCCCTCATGCCGCTGGCGTTCATCCTGTTCTATCTGCTGAAAAGAGGCGTCGGGGCGCTCGAGTGGAGCTTCCTCTTCCACAACCCGAAGCCGGTTGGAGAGGCCGGGGGCGGTTTCGCGAATGCCATCATCGGGACGCTCCTCCTGATCGCCCTCGCGGCGACCTTCGCCGTGCCGGTCGGCGTGATCTCCGGCATCTACGTCGCGGAGTACCGGGGCTCCCGTTTCGCGTCAGCGGTCCGGTTCGCGGCCGACGCGCTGAACGGCGTCCCGTCGATCGTCGTGGGAATCTTCGCGTACAGCGTCGCCGTCATGCCGGTCCGCCGCTTCTCGGCGATCGCGGGCGGCTTCGCCCTCGGGATCATGATGATTCCGATCATTGCGCGCACGACCGAAGAGCTCCTCCGTCTCGTGCCGGAGTCCTTCCGGGACGGAGCGCTCGCGCTCGGGGCGACGCGCGCGAAGGCGGTGTGGAACGTCGTCCTCCCGGCTGCCCTCCCCGGAATCCTGACCGGCATCCTGGTCGCGCTCGCGCGGATCGCCGGCGAGACAGCGCCTCTCCTCTTCACCGCGTTCGGAAACCGCTTCTTTTCGACGCGGCTCGACCAGCCGATCGCCGCACTCACGGTGCAGATCTACACCTATGCCGTCTCCCCCTATGAAGACTGGCACCGCCAGGCGTGGGCGGGCGCGTTCCTGCTCGTCGTCGTCGTGCTCGCTCTCTCCGTGATCGCCCGGCTGGCGACCCGGCGCCTCGAAAGGATGCACGGATGACGACGGAAACCATGACAATTGCCGAGCCCGTGAAGAGCGCGCTGCTCCGTCCAGCCGTGCCCGTTCCGCCAGCGGCAGTGGAACCCGCCGAAGTCGGCGCCATCCGGGTCGAGGCGGTTCACCTCGATTTCTTCTACGGCAAGAGCCAGGCGCTCTTCGACGTCTCGATCGCCGTCCCCGAAAAGTCGGTGACGGCGCTCATCGGTCCGTCCGGCTGCGGCAAGTCCACGTTCCTGCGCTGCCTGAACCGGATGAACGACCTCATCCCCGACACGCGCGTGGAAGGCAAGGTTTTGCTGGACGGAGAGGACGTCTACGAGGGCAGCGTGGACGTCGTCGGGTTGCGGCGGCGGGTCGGGCTCGTGTTTCAGAAATCGAACCCGTTCCCGAAATCGATCTTCGAAAACGTCGCCTACGGGTTGCGGATCAACGGCATCGGCCGCCGCTCCGAGCTGCCCGAGCGAGTGGAAAACGCTCTGAAGCGCGCAGCTCTGTGGGAAGAGGTCAAGGACCGGCTCCGCACACCCGCTCTGTCGCTCTCGGGCGGTCAGCAGCAGCGCCTCTGCATCGCGCGGGCGCTCGCCGTCGAACCGGAGGTTCTGCTCATGGACGAACCGGCGTCCGCGCTCGACCCAATCGCGACCCAGAAGATCGAGGAGTTGATCTGGGAGCTCAAGACCGCGTACACGATCGTGATCGTGACGCACAATATGCAGCAGGCCGCCCGCGTCTCCGAGCGGACCGCCTTCTTCATGATGGGACGGCTCGTCGAATATGACCGAACGGACAAAATCTTCACGAATCCGGGACAAAGAGTCACCGAGGACTACATCACCGGACGATTTGGCTAGCCGGCGCATCGCCCTCGTCGAGGACGACGCCGACATCGCCTACACGATCCGGTTGAATCTTCGCAAGCACGGCTGGCAGGTCGACCACTTCGTCTCCGGTCTACGGGCAATCGAGGCGATCGAACAGAAGCCGTACGACCTCGTGATCCTCGATCTGAACCTGCCCGACATAGACGGGCTGGCAGTCGCCCGTGAGCTGCGGCAGCACGACGACACCCGGAAGATCTCCATCCTGATGCTGACGGCGCG
>DASWDK010000132.1:0-13911 GCA_036395335.1 Thermoanaerobaculia bacterium | reverse complement strand
CGATCAGGCTCAAAGGGGTCTTGAAAGCCGAGTCTGAGCCCAAGACGAAAAATTAGTCGCGTAGGGAGCAGCCTGAGCCGTGATTTAACATAATCTATCTTATCGGACACTACGAATCGACACGCCGATCGCTGCCCCGGGCCCCCTTCCCCTGCGGCTCCGCCGGCCTCGCGGGTCGCCTCCGACGCCACGCGCTTGACTCCGGAGCATTCACCGCCGACGCTACCCTCGGATGAGGCTCATCTCGAGGTCGGTCCTTCGCGAAATCTGGCCGCCGTTTCTCCTCGGCTTCGCCGCTTACACCTTCATTCTCCTCGTCCGGACGATTTTCCTGATGACGGAGTTCTTCGTCCGACGAAGTGCGTCGCTTTCCGAGGTGGGATGGCTCGTCCTCCTTTCGATACCCTGGATCCTCGTCCTGACCCTCCCGATGGCGTTTCTGCTCGCAGTCCTGATCGGGATCGGACGGTTGGCCGGCGACTCCGAATTGGTTGCGCTGCGGTCCTGCGGGGTGGGCCCCGGGGCTCTCTACCGTCCAGCGCTCGGCGCCGCCGCCCTTCTTTCGGCGGTGGTCTTTCTTTTCTACAACCTGGTTCTGCCCCGGGCGAACGAGGAGTTGACGAAGTCGATGGCGCGTCTCGCGGCGACGTCCGTCGTCAACCTCGTCTCTCCGCGCAGCTTCCGGGAGCCGCGGTCCGGAGTGACTCTGTTCTTCGACCGGATCGGTGCCGACGGCCGCTCCTTCGAGGGAGTCTTTTTGAAGCTCGGCGAGGACGACGAGAGGAACGACCGGGTGATCGTCGCGCGCCGGGGGGCCCTGGCGCTCGAGGGGGGCAAGCTGTGGCTCGATCTCTTCTCCTCGGTCGTCCACGACGTGGACCCCGCGAACCCTTCGCGATACCGAACGAACCGCAACGAGTTCCAGCGAATTCTCTTCTCCGAGGACATCGAAGAGACCGCACAGTCGCGCATCACTTACGAGAAGGGGCTCCGCGCGCAGTCGCTCTGGGAGCTTCTGAAGACCGCCCGCCTCCTGCGCGGCGTGTCGCCCGAGAGGCGCCGGCTGGCGCTCGTCGAGATCCACAAGAAGTTCTCGATTCCATTCGCGTGCTTCGCCTTCGCCGTCGTCGGGATTCCTCTCGCGGAGACATCCCGCCGGGGCGGAAAAGGGAGCGGCTTTGCGCTGTCGCTGGCGATCCTCGTCCTGTACTACGTCTTCATTTCCAACGGGGAGACGTGGGCGCAAGAAGGAAAGATGAACGCGGCGCTCGCCATGTGGCTCCCCAACCTCGTCCTGATCGGGATCGGTTTCGCGGCGAGCCGACGTGCCGGAAGAGATCGTGGACGCTGGAGGCTTCGATTCCGTCGACGCCGACGCCTGCCCGTCTCCGCGGCCGAACCCTCCCGACGCGCGTGGTTCGGGGGATTCCTGCGCTTTCCAGCGCTCCTCGACCGGTACGTGCTCGGGCGCTTTTTCTCGACGCTTCTGCTCGTCTTCGCGTCGGTGCTCCTTCTCTCGACGATCGTGGATTACTCGGAGAAAGTGGACGAGATCCTAAAGAACCGACCGCCGGGAGGCGTCGTCGCCGGCTACTACCAAGCCTTCCTTCTCTCGATCGCCGTGGATCTCGCCCCGTTCGCCGTGCTGATCGCGACGCTCGTCTGTCTGGGGATCTTCTCGAAGAACAACGAGGACACCGCTTTCAAGGCGAGCGGGATCTCGGTCCGCCGGCTCGGGGCGCCGATTCTCGTCGCGGCCGCCCTCGGAGCCGTCCTCGCCTTCTCGATCGGCGAGTACGCTCTGCCGATCGCCAAGCAGAAGGAGATCCGCTACCGCAACCGAATTTTCGGGCACCCGGCCGACTGGAAGCTGCGGACGCCGGCGGAGCGCAACTGGTACTACGCCCGCGACGGGAGGATCTGGCATCGCCTGGAGGGCGCGGGAGCGAGCGGCACGATCGCCTCGCCGTCGATATACCAGTTCGATCAGGCGTTCGAGCTCATCCGGCGCACCGCCGCCCGGGAAGCGACGTGGGATGCCGTCTCCCGGACGTGGATCCTGCGCCAGGGCTGGACGCGGGTGCTCCGGGGGGGCGAGACGCTGTCCTTCGCGACCTTCCTCGAGGAGCGGACGGCGGGCGATCCTCCGTCGGCCTTTTCGGCCGAACACCGGACCCCGGAAGAAATGCGGTTCCGCGAGCTCCAGCGCTACATGCGAAGGCTTCGAAGGAGCGGATATCCGACCTCCGCCCTGGAGACGGCTCTTCAGTCGAAGATCGCCCGGCCCCTGCTGCTTCCGGTGATGGCACTGCTCGCGCTTCCCTTCGCGTTCCGGATCGGGAAACGCGGCGCGCTCGCCGGCATCGGGGTCGGGCTCGTCCTCGGGATGGTGTTCCTGATCGCGAGCGCGCTCTTCACGAAGCTGGGGGACGTCGGAGCCCTCCCTCCCCCGCTCGCCGCCTGGTCGCCTCACGTTCTGTTCTCCACGGCAGCCGCGTTCCTGCTCGTGCGCCTTCGGACGTGATCGCCCAGGAGTCCGGCGAAGAGCGAGGACCTCGGCGCGACGGGGCTCGTCAAGCCGGAGCCCCGAAAAGATTCCGCGCACGCAGCAGATCTTGGGGTGTGTCCACCTCGATGGCGCGCAGACTGCCCAAGTCCACCGGATAGACCGCCTCGCCTGCCTCGATCAGCTCGAGGAACGCGGACTCGTACCATTCGTCCAGGCGCCTCTCGCGGAGGAGGCGGCGCTCGAGAACATCGAACATTCGACGCGCAAATCGGGCGGAGAACGCCGCCAGACCGACCGACTCACCCGCGGCCCGATCGAGAGAAACGTGCTTCCCGATGTCGCGGATCCTGCCGTCTTTCCCCAGCCGAATCTTGACGTCTTCTTCCTCGAACTCCCCCCGGCTCCGCACGGCGAGTCGGTTGGCGTGCCCATCCTCGATGAGAAGACCCGCGACTTGCGCATCGAAGACGACGTCGGCGTCCAGGAGAAGCAGGGACTCTTCCTCCGGGCGCCGCGCGAGCCAAAGCGAATACGCGTTGTTGGTGGTCTCGTAGTCGGAGTTGCGGACGAACGTGAACCAGCTCGGCGGAAACTCGGAGCGGAGTGCGGACCGGACCCGATCACCGGCAAACCCGTCCACGACCGTGATCCGCGTGATTCGGCAGCCGGCCAGGATCGAGACAGCGCGCGACAGGATGGTATGACCCGCGACGGAAAGAAGACACTTCGGCAGCGCGTCGGTCAGGGGACGCATGCGGCGTGCCGCGCCGGCCGCGAGAACGACCGCGCGCATCGGTGCCGTCATTCTGTCTCGGCTGCGCAGCGGGAGGCGCGCCGGTCTGCGGCGAGCGTGGCGAGCATCCAGATGTTGCCGATCGAGACTGCCGCCCAGAGATACCAGTCCGGCCGGTTCAAGACGCCCGCGCAAAGCGCGATCGCCGTCACGTGCATCGTCGGACCGACCCAGACACTCCGCCGAAGCACCGGCAGTTGACACTGTGCCCAGCGGACAGAGCTCTCCCTGTCGCTCGGCGGCGCCTTCGCGCTCGTTCGGGTCAGCGGTGCCCAAGCCTTCCGGTACGTGCAGTAGCTCGCGATCAAGGCACGTCCGGCGAGGTGCTTCCCCTCCGCGCGCCATTGATACGCCTGGCGCCTGAGGGAGTCGACCTGCTCCTTGCGGTCTCGGGAGCGCTGATAGATGCGCCTCTGCCATTCCTGCCGCTTCTCGTCCAAGAACGCGCACTGCCAGGCCATCGAGATTCCCGCCGCGACGACAAGCCACCACCAATTTACTGGCGCCGGATGCTGCAGGTTCAACGAGCGAGCCATCCCGACAAAGACCGCGAACGTACCGACGTAGTCGGCGGCTCCGTCGACGAGATATCCGATCGGCGAGGCGGAGCCCTGCAGGCGCGCGAGTTGACCGTCGGCGCAGTCGAGCACGTTTCCGAGGAGGTATGCGAAACCGCCGAGGAGAGCCGCGCTGCGGCTCGCCCGCCAGAACAGGAGGCCCGCGACGACTCCGCAGACCATGCTTCCGAGGCTCACGTGGTTGGGCCGGACCGAGCTCTTGCGTAAGGGCCACGCGCAAAGAAATGCCAGTGGCCGATAGATCCAGAGATCCAGACGCTCCTCGAGCTCGGGCGCCTTGAGCGAGGAGCGATAGACGACGAGCCAGTCGCGAGTCGTCTCGAAACCCGTCTGGCTAGCCCGAGGAGCGGCTGCCGGAGTCGATCAAGGGCAGCACGCGCTTGGAGACACCGGTCAGTCGGCGAAGGATCTCGTGGAAGGCGGCAACGAGTCGCGCATTCTCCTCCGAGGTGCCGAGCGTGATTCTCGCACAATGGACGAAGTCCGGCTCTGTGAAGAACTTTACGATCAAGCCTCGGCGGTCGAGCTCTTCCTTCACTTGCGCGACGGCGGATGACGGGAAACGCGCAAGGACGAAGTTGGCATCGGAATCGTAGGCTCGGACTCCCGCGAATCCGCGCAGCGTCTCGATGATCGCTCGCCGGTCGGCGATCATGCGGCGCCGGATCCCGGCGTAGTAACCGGGATTCGACAACGCCGCCAGAGCGAGTCGCTCGGAGATCCGGTTGTACCCAAGGTTGCGCGCGGAGAATTTGAGGAAGCTGTCGAGCCCAGTGCCCGCGATGCCGTAACCGATCCGCGCGCCGGCGAGCCCGTAGAGCTTCGAAAACGTCCGGAGGACCAGCAAGTTCGGATGGTCATGTGTCATCGTCGCCAGGTCACCGGATGGCTCCTCGGTGAAGCCCCAGTAGGCTTCGTCGTAGACCACGATCGCATCGCGGAAGCGATCCAGGACCTCCGCCAGATGCTGTGCCGGGAAGCGGTTGCCCGTCGGATTGCTTGGGGAGGAAATCAGGAGAACTCGGGCGGGAGTCTCGCGCTGAATCCGGAGAAGAGTCGCGACGTCATAGCGATACGACGTCGGCTCCTCGACGATCGGATACTGAACCGTCACACCATCGACCTCGTCCGCGACCGCACGGTAGTACCACCAGGAGGCGCTTGGGATGAGGCAGCGATCACCCGGCCGCAACCAGTGATGGATCGCTTGCTTCAAGAGGTCCTCGCAGCCATAGCCGAGGACGAGCCGCTTCTCCGGAACACCATGCATTTCCGCGAGTCGCCGGGAAAGGTCGCTGTAGTAGCCCTTCTGGAAGTCGCGCGTGTAGTTGAAGAGCAGATCCGGTTCAACCTCCCGCAGGGCAGCCAGGCATTCCGGTGCCGGACCATAACGGTTCTCGTTCCGGTCGAAAAGGATCGGATTCATTTACAGCCTGAGGATCTTATGCGCCGAGTCGCCGGGCGCCAACAGTTCTTGACGGCCGCCTTTCTGCTCGTGCCCCTTCGGAGCTGAGTCCGAGAGTAGAATCCGCGGGTGACCCGGCGAAGCGCTCTTCTTGCGCTTCTGCTCGCAACGGCGCTCTGTCCGTGCGCGTTCTCCGAGACGATCTCACTCTGGGGAGGAGGAGGCGCCGGCACTCTTCTCGCCCGCGCGGACCGCGACGTCGAAGGTCACAAGTTCGGAGCTCTCGCTCTGACCCTCGCCGGCGACCGCCTTCGAATCCGATTCCTTCAGGGCTCTCTCGAGCGCGAGAAGGGGCTCGCCGCCGGCGTCGGCGACGCCGACGTGGATTATCTCGGTCTCGACGGGGTCTTGACCCGAATGCTGACCTCGCTTCCGGCGGACGTCGCGATCGGTCTTGCGCGGTTCAAGGAAGCGTCTCCGCCGCGCGCAGCGGAAATCGGCCGCCGATCCTTCGAATACCGCTGGGGCCCGCACGTCTCTCTGCTTCGCTCTTTCCCCTTGTGGAAGCACCTCGCCGCCTGGACCGAGCTCGACGTCCATTACGCCCCCTATCGCTCGCGGCAGGTCGTCGCGCTGCTGGACGCGGGAATCGGCCTCCATCTTTGAGAGGCGCGGATCAGCGCGGCGCGGTCGCTAAGCAAGCGACTGACCGGACAGGCGTTCCAGGATCGCGATCGGCGCCTTCTCGGGAACCGCCATCGTCTCCTTCGAGACGATGATCGTCTGTTCGAGCGCCGATTGCCCGGAGAGTACGCCGTGGCTGACCATGTCGGTGTAGACGATCCAGGTCGAGCCGGGAGGAAAAGAGAACGGCTCGTGGCGCGCCGCCACCTGGACTTCCTCGTTCTCCTTCAGATAATCGTGAAAACGCAGCATGAATTCGTCGTACCGGGATCGGATGCCTTTGCGGAGCCCGACCGCCGCGAGTGCCCGCGAGAGCGCCCCGGGCGGGCGTGCCGAGGTCACCTGGGGAAGGATCCCCGAGCCGACGGCATAGCGCTCGGCCAGCCGGTCGAACGTCCCCCCGGAGATCCAGACCCGCGGCTTCTCGCGGTGGACGTTCGTGAAGAAGCGCAGGATCCGGTCGCCGTGGGTCGGGCGGCTCGGGAACGAATCCACGTGAACGAGGTCGTTTCTCGCCTTCGCCGAAAGAGGGCGCCCCTCCTCCTCGAACGGCCGGAAGCTCGCGTAGTCGATCCGCCAGGCCGATGCGTAACGGGGAAAGAGCCGGGCGAGGAAGGCGATCGCGTTCCCGGAGTATTCCTCCAGCGCGGAACGCAGAGGCACCCGCTTCTCCCGTGGAATGCCGGACGCGCCCGTCAGCCGTCGGATCGCAGGGCGGTAGGCGATGTTCTTGTGAAATCGGGCCTCGCCCGGGTCGAGACCGTTCAAGAGGTCGCGGCTCGAAATCGGAAACGGCGGCTCGGAAAAGAAGAGGATGTTTCCCGCTTCGAGATCGGCGGCGAGGTTTTCCCCGGGAGCGGGCGAAGCCGGCGAGCAGGTCTTGAGCGGCGGACTTATGTGCCTTCCTCCCAGGACGTCATGTACCGGAGCTGGGCCGCGGTCAAGACGTCGATCTCGATTCCCATCGAAGCGAGCTTTAGCCTCGCGATCTCGCGGTCGATCTCGTCGGGCACCGCGGAGACTTTCTTTTCCAGCCGCCCGTGGTTCTTCACCATGAACTCCGCCGCCAGAGCCTGGTTGGCGAAGGACATGTCCATGACCGAGGCGGGATGGCCCTCCGCGGCGGCGAGGTTGATCAGCCGCCCTTCGGCCAGCAGGTGGATCCGTCTGCCGTCGGCCAGCGTGAACTCTTCCACGAATTCGCGGGTGCGTCGCCGCGACCGGGACAGAGCCTCGAGCGCCGGAATCTCGATCTCGACATCGAAGTGTCCGGAGTTGCACACGACGGCGCCGTCTTTCATCACGCGGAAGTGCTCGTCGCGGAGCACCGATTTGTTGCCGGTCACCGTGACGAAGAGGTCGCCGATCCGCGCCGCGTCTTCCATCGGCATGACCCGGTAGCCGTCCAGTGCCGCCTCGATCGCCTTCGTCGGGTCGATCTCGGTGACGATGACGTGCCCGCCGAGGCCCCGCGCGCGCATCGCGACGCCTCGGCCGCACCACCCGTAGCCCGCCACCACGACGTTGGCGCCCGCGACGAGAAGATTTGTCGCGCGGATGATCCCGTCCATCGTCGACTGCCCGGTGCCGTACCGGTTGTCGAAGAGGTGTTTCGTCTTTGCCTCGTTGACGGCGACGACCGGAAACTTGAGCACGCCCGCGCGCTCCATCGCCCGCAGGCGCACGACGCCGGTGGTCGTCTCTTCGGTACCTCCGAGCACCCCCGCCAGCAGCGAGGCCCGATCCGACGGGGGGAGACCCGCGGCCCACTGCCGGATCACCGGATCGACGTCGGAGTCCTTTCCGAGCGCCAGGAAGAGGAGCGACGAAACGAGGTCGGCCCCGTCGTCCATCGTCACGTTCGGGCGGTGCGCGAGAGCGGCGCGGATGTGGTCGTAGTAGGTGGCGTGATCCTCCCCTTTGATGGCGTAGACCGCGATGCCGTAGTCGGCCACGAGCGACGCGGCCGCGTCGTCCTGGGTCGAGAGCGGGTTGGACGCGCAGAGGAGGAGGTCTGCTCCCCCGGCCACGAGCGTGCGCGCGAGGTTCGCGGTCTCGGTAGTGACGTGGAGGCACGCCGACATTCGCGTGCCCGTGAGAGGCTTCTCCTTCTCGAATCGCTCCCGGATCTGGCGGAGCACCGGCATGCTCGCCTCGGCCCACTCGATCTTGAGCTTCCCGGCCGGCGCGAGCGAGAGGTCCCGGACGTGATGACCGGTTCGGCTGGCGATCGCCGTCGTCATCGGGTAGCCGGCGCGGCGGCCGCGGCCGCTTCGACGCCGGAGCCGGCGGCGAGATCGCCCGCGCGGTCGACTCGCTCCCAGGAAAACTCGGGCCGCCCGAAGTGCCCGAATGCCGCCGTGGCCTTGTAGATCGGCCGGCGAAGATCGAGCGTCTCGATGATCCCGCGGGGCGTCAGCCGGAAATGCTCGCGGACGAGGTCGACGATCTTCTCCTCGGGGAGCTTCCCGGTGCCGTAGGTTTCGACGTGCACGGAGACCGGGTCTGCCACGCCGATCGCGTACGCGAGCTGGAGGAGGACGCGATCGGCGAGTCCCGCGGCGACGATGTTTTTCGCGATGTAGCGGGCCATGTACGCCGCCGACCGATCCACTTTCGTCGGATCCTTGCCGGAGAACGAGCCTCCGCCGTGGGGCGCGCTGCCGCCGTACGTGTCGACGATGATCTTCCGACCGGTCAGGCCGCTGTCGCCCTGAGGACCTCCGATCACGAACCGACCGGTCGGGTTGACGTGGAACTTCGTCTCGCGGGTCAGAAGCTCTTCCGGGATGACCGGGCGGATGATCTCCTCGATGATCGCGTCCTTGAGGTCGTGATGTTTGATCGCCTCGGCATGCTGGGTGGAGACGACGACTGCCTCGACGCGGATCGGCCGGCGGCCTTCGTACTCGATGGTCACCTGGGACTTTCCGTCCGGCCGGAGAAAGTCGAGCTCCCCCTTGCGCCGGGCTTCCGAAAGCCGCCGCACGAGGCCGTGCGCGAGCGTCAGAGGAAGCGGCATGTACTCCTCGGTCTCGCGAACCGCGAAGCCGAACATCATTCCCTGGTCGCCGGCGCCGCCCGTGTCCACTCCCTGGGCGATGTCGGGCGATTGGGGGTCGATCGAAGAGATCACGGCGCACGTTTCGTAGTCGAAGCCGAACTTCGCCCGCGTATATCCGATCTCCTTGATCGTCTGGCGGACGACCGAAGGAAGGTCGACGTAGGTCTTCGTCGAGATCTCTCCCGCGATGAAAGCGAGGCCGGTGGTCACGAGCGTTTCGCACGCCACGCGGCCCATCGGGTCGTCGCGCAGAACGGCGTCGAGGATCGCGTCGGAGATCTGGTCGGCGATCTTGTCGGGGTGTCCCTCGGTAACGGACTCCGACGTGAAAAAGTGTCTGCCGTTGTTGAGCATCAACGCACTCCTTGCGCCAGTCGGGGGGCGGTCAAACGGGGCAGACTACCATTCCGGTCCGAGGCGAGGCAACGGTCTCGCCGAAGTTCGCTCGAAGAACCAGAACACGTTGCGCGCGTACGCCCGCCGCGAGACCCGCTCCAGACCGAGAATCTCCGGCGGCGATGCGTTCGAATCGGTCTGGAGGACGAGTCTTCCCCCGGGGCCGACGAGCTCTCCGATCGATCGCGGGAGCGCGGAATTCCCGCGAGCGTAGGGGGGATCGGCAAAGACGAGCTCGAAGCGCTCCCCCGCTCGCGCGAGATCGGCCGCGGCCTGTCGCGCCTCTTTCGCGAGGACGCGGACCTCCCCTTCGCGCGGCGCGAGCCGCGCCAGGTTGGCGTCCAAGGCCCGCCGGTCGCCTTCGACGAATACCGCCTCCGCCGAACCTCGAGAGAGAGCCTCCAGCCCGATTGCTCCGCTTCCCGCGAAGAGATCGAGCACCCGGATTCCGACGACCGAGTCCCGCAGGATGTCGAAGAGGGCCTCGCGAGCGCGGCCGGAGGTCGGACGGGCGCCCGCCGGAACGTCGAGTCTCCTTCCCTTCCACCGGCCGGCCAGGATACGGACTGCGGAGGACATCTTGCTCACTCCGGCGGCGAGAACTGGTAACGGAGCTCCTCGATCTTCACGAACTGCGAATACGGTTCGTTGACCCCTGAGATCTCGACGAATCCTTTTTCCTTGTCAATCTTCAGGATGCGGAAAATCGCACCGTCGAAACGCTTCAGGATCGTTCCGGGGGGTAGCACGTCCGCGGTGAACCGGGAAGCCGGCGCCAGCGGGTTGATGAGGATCGTCTTCAGGCCGTCGAGCGCGGCGAGGAGCGCCGCCGCGTCCGCGGACAGGGCGGAAAGGTCGTCGAATCGAACGCGCTTGCGCTGCCCGTCGGAGCGGACGAGCGTCACGGACGATTGCGCGGCGAAATCGCCCGTCAGGCCGGTTCGCAGGTCTTCCGGCAGATTCCAGAATTCGCGGCGCGAGAAGTAGGAACAGTAGAACGCGAGCTCGTCGTTCGAGACGCTCTTGCGTCGAACCTCCTCCGCCCGCGCGTCGGTGGTCTTCCAGATGACGGTCGAGTCCGAGAAGAGCGTCACCCGCTCGTAACCCTCCCGCGATTGCCGGACCCACTCGACGCAGAAGGTCGGTTTCGACGCCGCGCGGTCGGCGGCGCTTCCGTCGGACAACGCCCCGACGAGAAGGAGCGCGATCGCCGCCGTCACGAGCGCGCCGCCTTGATCGCGAACGCGAGCTCCTGCTCCGGGCGAATGGCTCCATCGCGGCGCGCCGACAGCGTGGCCGAGAGCGCCCGGCCGATCGCCGGTCCCGGCGGGATCCCGGCCTCGACGAGGTCTTTTCCGCGGATCGTGAGCCGGAAGCCGGGAGCCGAATCCCAAACGGAGAGGATCCTGCGGGTCGATCGCGGCGTCGCCCCCGCGGCCGACGCGAGCACCGAGTCCTCGCTCAATCCCTCGATCTGGTCGGCGAGCTGAGCGTTGCCGCGATCACCCCCTCGGGAGAGCGCCTTGCCGACCGACGGCCAGGCACGCACGGCTCTCGCCGGGGCGCGCGGAAGGTTCAAGCGCCGCGCGATCGCGTCCGCAACCTCGATCGAAGACTCGCCCATCCAGGACAGAAGGTACACGAGCCAGCTCGGATTTCGGCCGGTTTGCGTGGCAAGGCGCTCGGTCCGCCGGAGGCGCCGGCCGACGGCCGCGTCGTACCCGAGTGAGGGGTGAATGGTCCGAGAGAGCCCGAGGACCGTCATTTCCCGCGCCGCGGTCGCCCGGTTCGGCTCCGAGAAGAGATGCTCGACCTCGCGGCGGAGCCGGTCGGCCGAAATCGCGTCGACCGCGCCGGCCGAGACCGCGGCCCGGATCGAGGCGCGCGTCACGCTTTCGATTCGAAAGCCGAGCCGGTTCGCATAGCGGATGGCACGGAAAGCGCGGGTCGGGTCGTCGAGGAACGATCGGGGATGGAGGGCGCGAACGAGCTTTCGGCGAAGATCACTCCGTCCACCGAAAGGATCGAGCAGAAACGGCCGTTTCGCCCGGGCGATCTCGATCGCGATGGCGTTGACCGTGAAGTCCCGCCGGGCGAGATCGTCCTCGATCGACCCGGCGCGCACGCGAGGCAGCGCGGCCGGCTTTTCGTACTCTTCCGCCCGCGCCGTCGCGAGGTCGAGGCGGTCGCCCTCCGGAAGGGCGAGCACGGCGGTGCCGAAACGGCCATGAAAACGGGCTGTCGCGGAAAGCTCGGACGCGAGCCGCCGCGCGAAGTCGAGCGCGTCCCCTTCGACGACGAGGTCGACGTCCCTGACCGGACGTCGCAACAGAAGGTCCCGGACGGCGCCGCCCACGAGATACAGAGCAATTCCGCTCGCGCGCGCGAGCCGGCGGGCTTCGGCGACTCTGCGCGCGACGTCGGGGGGAAGCGCGCCGGGGCCGGCCGTGACGTCACTAGAAGAGGAAGCGGACGGAGTCCTCACCCGTGAGCGCGCGCACTTCCCCGGTCAGCCTCGGCGAAGGCGTCACCCGGATCGAGTCGGCCGCCTTCAGCTTCACCTCGAAGTCGCCCGGCCGAACCAGACGCAACGCGAGAGGTGTCGTGCCCGAGTGGAGCTTCAGGAGCTCCTTCAGCCGACCCATGAGCGTCTCGTCGGCGAGCGTCAGGTTGATGCGGATCTCCATTTCGCGGGCGAGCCGCTCCCGAATCCCCTCGAGCGGCGTGAGGTCCTGGACCGTCAGTTCGAGCGAGCCACCGGACTCCCGAACGAGGGCGGTCACGAGGACCGGCAGATCGGCACGGATCCAGGAGGCAACTCTCTCGTAGAGGTTGGCGAAGACGCAGACCGGCACTCCGCCGGTCGTGTCTTCGAGGGTCGCCTTCAGCATCGTCTTGCCTTCGTTGACGCCCTTCTTGATCTTCTGCTTCTTGACGTTCACCAGAACTCCGGCGATCCGCACCGTCTGATCGATCCGCGCAGAGAGGTCCTGGACGCGGGCCTCGGCGAACCGGTCGATCTCTTCCAGGTACTTCGTGAGGGGATGCCCCGTGACGTAGAACCCGAGAACGTCCTTTTCCCGGCGCAGCTTCTCCTCGAGCGACCACTCCGGCTCCTCCCGCAATTGGTCGGTGAGAGTCTCTCCATCTTCCCCGCCGCCGGCGAAGAGATTCGACTGACCCAGCTCCGCCTCCTCCCGACGGCGCGCCGCCATTGCGACGACCGTCTCCGAAGCGGAGGCGAGCGTCGCGCGGTTCCTGCCGAACGAGTCGAGCGCTCCCGCGCAGATCAGGGCGTCCAGGGTGCGCTTGTTGACGAGGCGCGAGTCGAGTCGGTGTGCGAGGTCCGTGAACGAGGCGAACGGCCGCCGGCGCCGCTCTTCGAGGATCGACTCCGCTGCCTGATCCCCGACGCCCTTGATCGCGGCGAGACCGAACCGGATCGCCGACCCGACCGCCGCGAAGTTCTTCTGCGATTCGTTGATGTCCGGCGGGAGAACCGGGATGCCCATCTCCACGCAGTCGCCGATGACCTTGACGATTCCGTCGGTCGAGCCGATTTCTGCGGAGAGCGCGGCCGCGAGGAAATCCACCGGATAGTGGGCCTTGAGAAAAGCGGTCTTGTAGGCGACGAGCGCGTAGGCTACGGCGTGGGATTTGTTGAAACCGTAGCGCTCGAACGGCTCGATGAGCGCCCAGAGCTCCTTCGCCTTCTCTTTCGTCGTGCCGTGCTCGGCGGCGCGAGCAAGGAATTTCTCCCGCTCGGCCGCCATGATCTCGCGCTTCTTCTTGCCGATCGCCTTTCGGAGAAGGTCCGCCTCGGCGAGGGAGTATCCCGCCACGCGCGAGGCGATCAACATGACCTGTTCCTGGTAGACGAGGATCCCGAGAGTCTCTCGGAGGATGTCCTCGATCTCCGGCAGCGGGTAAGTGACCTTCCGGCTGCCGTTGCGGCGCCGGACGTACTCCTCGACCATCCCGACGTCGAGCGCCCCGGGGCGATAGAGGGCATTCAGAAGCGCGAGGTCGGAGAAGACCTTCGGCTTCGCGCGCCGCAGCAGATCCCGCATTCCCGACGAGTCGAACTGGAATACGCAAGCGGTCTTGCCCGAGCGGAAGAGCTCGTACGTCTTCTCGTCGTCGAGCCGCACTTTGTCGAGGTCGACCGTCTCGCCCGTCCGCTCCCGAATCCCTGCCACCGCGGCCTCCATGACGTCGAGCGTGATCAGGCCGAGGAAATCGATCTTGAGCAACCCCATCTTCTCGACCGCATTCATGTCGAACTGCGTGGTGACGTCGCCCGTGTTGGTGCGGTAGAGCGGGAGGTATTCGGTAATCGGACGCGGCGCGATCACGACGCCCGCCGCGTGCATCCCGGCGTGCCGCGAGAGTCCCTCCAGCCGCTCCGCGATCCGGACGACCTTTGCGACCGCTTCGTCCGACTGGATGGCTTCTCTCAAGAGAGCCGACTCCTTCAATGCA
>DASWDK010000131.1:0-8377 GCA_036395335.1 Thermoanaerobaculia bacterium | reverse complement strand
GAATGAGGTCCCCGGTCAGGAACTCCTCCCACCGCCTCTTCCGGTCGAAGGAGTCGGAGAACCACGAGCCGGGCGCTCCGGGCGCGACCACGAGGAACTCGGGAAGCCGTCCGTCGGACATCCGCGCGGCGAGCTCCGCCGTGACGCCCCGGTGTTCGAGCGTGCGGACGTTTCCGTACCCGTCGTGCAGAAAGACGAGCACCGGATAGCGGCGAGACGGGGAACGGGCGTAAGACGGCGGCTCGAAAACGAGGTAGCGCGCCGGTGAAGGAAGGCTCGCCGTCGGAACACGGACGTAAGAGACGGCGGGCGCCGCGGCGGTCGCGCACGCGCTGACGAAGAGGACAGCGAGGAAAGCTCCCTTCGCCGTCATCGTCTTCGCCGTGATCCGGAGCGAAGGGATCCCTCGCTATCGCGACGAGGGCGCGGTAGCGGATGACGCCGCAAAATCCTTGTCGTCGCGCGACGGGGACACGGCGACGTTCTCGAAGAGGATCCGGACCGGACGCCCCGTGAGAGTTTTCTCGATGGAGAGCGAGATGCCGCCGAAGGTCTTCCAGTCTTTCCAGAGCGCGGTCGTGGGCTCTTCCTGCGCGCCCTCGAGAACGTACTGCCACTGGACCATGCGTCTGCCGTCGCGCGTCACCCAGAACCAGTAGACGTCTTTCGGCGTCAGGCCGACGTTGTCGAAGGAGAGGCGCACGACGTCGCAGAGCGCGCCGTCCGGGCCGGTTTTTTCCCCTTCGTAGTCGCGGTGCACGCCGGGGTCGAAGACTTTCCAGGGCGCCAGGAGCCAGTAGGTGTCGTTGATGAAGCGCCCGTAGGCGGATTCGAGGAGCTTCTTCTTCTCCTCGCCCTCGACCGCCCGGCCGTTGACGAACGCGCTTCCGTCGCGAGAGTTGACGTTGAAGTAGACCGCGAAGGGAGCCCCCGACTTGTCGCTGCCGAGGAGCCGGTAGTCACCGGTGTACCGATCCCAGACGTGATGGAACTCCGCCACGCGCGTGCCCTCCCGCTCGACGACGAAATCGAAGCGGAGCTGCCGCGCCTTTTCCCAGGCGGCCTCGCCGCCGAGCGCGGCGACGAGCTCGTGGGCGACCCGGTCCGCCTTCTCGTCGGCGAGAACCCGTCCCGGCAGAACGAAGGACGCGATCGCTGCGGCGCCTCCGAGGAACAGAGCACGAGGTCGAAGTGTCTTCATCCCTCGATCATATTTGACTGGGTCCGCGGCGTTCGCTTCGCGAACGGCGGACAGAGTCCAAATGGGACCTGCCGGCCTCTCTCGGCCCGGTCGATCGCAATAAACTCTGGCGATGGAGCTCGACCGACTGCCCGTGGAGATGCAGTTCGCGCTCTCGGGCGAGGGTTTCCGGGCACGCCGACGGCTCGCCCTCCCCTTCCTGACCGTCGACCCCGGCGGATTCCCGCGAGCGGCCCTTCTGACGTTGGGGGAGGTCCGCGCCCGCTCGCGCACGGTCCTCGCCGTGGCGGTGCGCGCCGGCAGCCGCACGGCGGTCAACCTGATCCGGCGAAAGACGGCGACGCTCTTCTACCTCGCCCGCAACAAAGCGGTCTGGGTGCAGACGAAGGCGGGGCGCGGGCACGCCTCCGACTTCGATCCCGACCGGCAGATCTTCCCTCTCACGATCGTTCGGGTGAAGGTGGACCGTCCCCTGCCGGAAGAGGGTGCGGTCGCGCTCGCCGGAGGCCCGACGTTCACCGCGCGGGGCGCCGAACGGCTCTTCTCCACCGAGCTCTACGAGGAGCTCGGCGGAAGGGCAGGCGTCCGATGAAGTTTCACGACCGAACCGTCCTCGTCACGGGAGCGTCCCGGGGGATCGGCCGCTCCGTCGCTCTGCGTTTCGCGGAAGAAGGCGCGCGGCTCGCGCTCGTCGCGCGCACCGAGACCGAGCTGCTCCAGACCGCCGATGCCATCGAACAGGCCGGAGCGCGCGCGATCGCCATTCCCACGGACATCCGCGACCGCGGCGGCGTGCAGGCCTGCGTCGAGCGAGCGGAAGCGGAGCTCGGCCCGATCGACGTCCTCGTCAACAATGCGGGCGTGTTCCTCTGGCGTCCCTTCCTCGAGCTCTCCTCGGAGGAGTGGGAGCTGGTTCTCGAGACGAATCTGACCGGCGCCGCGAATTTCTGTCGCGCGGTCCTGCCCGGCATGATGCGTCGCCGGCGCGGCCGCATCGTCAACGTGTCTTCGATCCACGGGATGCGCGGGGAGGCGAACCTCGCCGCCCACAGCGCCGCGAAGTTCGGACTGATCGGGCTGACGCAGAGCCTCGCGAGAGAGTTTCGCAGCTTCAACATCGCCGTCAACGCGGTGTGTCCGGGCACGGTCGAGAACAGGGAGGACGAGACCGGCGCGCCTTCGCGGACCGAGCCGCTGGCGGAGAAGCTCTGGCCGCGTGACGTCGCGCGAACCGTGCTCTTCCTCGCCTCCGATGACGCCGCCGCGATCACGGGCGCGGCGCTCGAAGTGTTCGGCGGAACGCACCTGACGATCCAGCCGTGAGTGTCCGGCGCTGCCCGTGGGCCGAGGGCGATCCTCTGCTACAGGCGTATCACGACGCGGAATGGGGCGTTCCCTCCTTCGACGACCGGCATCTCTTCGAGCTTCTGACCCTCGAAGGTGCGCAGGCGGGCCTGGCGTGGCTCACCATCCTGCGAAAGCGCGACGGCTACCGGCGGGCGTTCGCGGGATTCGATCCCGCGGCCGTCGCCCGATTCCAAGCGCGGACGATCGATCGGCTTCTTCGGGATCCGGGAATCGTCCGTCACCGCGGAAAGCTCGAGTCGGTGCCGTCGAACGCCCGCGCCCTCATGAATATCCGGCGCGAAGCCGGCTCCTTCGGGAAAGAGGTCTGGAAGCTCGCCGGCGGCAAACCGAGGCGCAATGCGTGGCGCTCCCCCGCGCAGGTCCCCGCCGAGACCGCCGAGTCGCGCGAGATGAGCCGCGAGCTCTCGCGCCGCGGATTCCGCTTCGTCGGACCGACGATCTGCTACGCGTTCATGCAGGCGGTGGGGATGGTGAACGATCACCTCGTCGGCTGCTTTCGCTACCGGCAGGTCGGGCGATGAGCGCGACCGCCCGGAATTCTCCCGGGAGTCCGTCGGGGAAAGAGGACCGGGCCGGCCGGCTACTTCGTCGCCGCGATCGCGCCGGTCGGCAGATCGCGGTACTCGAGCTGGATCGATACCGGCGTGAGAGGAGTGCCGTCCGCCTCGGCGTGCGGATAGATGAAGTAGTTGAGCGGCTCGGCGCAGGGCGGCGGATCGAGTCGCAGGTCGCGTCCCACGGTGAACTGGATCCGGTCAGGATCGAGATTGCCGAAGAGGTAATCGCGCCGCGCCAGGTCCGCGCTCTTCGACGCCTCGGACGCATCCACCGGCACCCACCCGATCCCTTCCAGCCAAAACTCCGCCCAGCAGTGATAGCCCGGAATCGTACCGGCCGGATCCTTCTTGAGAGGGAAGCCGATCACGAAGCGCGCGGGGATCCCCTCCGCTCGGGCGAGCGAAATGAAGAGAGAGTGGAAGTCGGTGCAGTTCCCCTTCTGTACGTCGCAGGCGCGCTCCGTGTCGCCCATTCCCCAGCCGGGCGTCGTCTTGTCGTAGATCATCGTGTTGACGAGCCAGTCGTAGATCGCGTGCGCCTTTCCCTCCGCCGTGCCCTGGCCCCACGTGATGCGCCGCGCGAGGTCGCGGACTCGCGGGGACAACGTCACGAGTCGATTCGGCTGGAGATAACGGGAAAGGTCCTCCGGGCGCGGCTCCCGCCGCGACGCAAGTGTGAGTTCCGGACGGAGGACCTCCGCGCGCTCGGCATCGAAACTCACTCGGATCTCGAAACGACCCGAGCGCGGTTGCATCGCCGAGAGATACAGGTACGAGTTGCCATGCTCCCGCTCGCGGCGGACGCTCCACGGATACGGGCTGTCGATCTTCAAATTCCGGATTCGCTGGAACTCCGTGTCGGTCGGGAGGGGAACCCAGAGCTCGAGTCGCTCGGTACCCGCCGGTACCTTCTCGATCGTCGCGACGTAAGTCGCTCGGATCGAGCGGGCGGATGGCTCGCGAGACGGAGGCGAAGCCGAAGCTGCCGCCAGAGCGGTAAAGGCAAAGAGGACGATTGCCCCGGACTTCATGGTCGGCTCAACTCTTCTCGGCGACGCGCACCCACACCCCGTTCTTCTCCTCGTAGTTGTAGCGCGCCTTGCCGTCAATCTTGTGCACGGCCGTGTCGGTCACCGCGAGCTTGTCGCCGTCTTTCTTCAGGAAGAAGTCCACGTCCACCATCGTCCCATCCGCCGCCTTGAGGTCGACGCACGCGAAGTAGCGGCCGTCGGCGAGCGCCTGCAGTTTGTCTTTGTGGACGCGGACGAGCTCGAGGCTCCAGGTCTTGCTCAAGACGTCGTCCCGCACTTCGAAGCGGCCACCGGACGTCTTCGATTTCTCCTCGACGTGGGCCCGGATCGCCGCGTCGATGTCGTCCGTCGAGAGCTTCTTCCCGGACGGGGGATGTTCCTGGGGATGTTCCTTGGGGTGCTCTTTCTGTTGAGCGAGGGCCGAAACGGCCGGAAGGGCGGCCGACAACGACACCGCGAGAGCGAGCGAAAAGAACCTCTTCATGATGACTCCTTTCGTAAATGGTCTACGTACCCGGCAGGTGCCAACCTCCGGTTCTGCAACGGAATTCCTATTTCCCCAGGATCATCCTGACCGACACGAGAAGGAGAAACGCTCCGAAAAGGCGCCGGAGCGTCAGATCCGAGACGGGCTCGACCAGCCTGGCGCCGACGAAGCCACCCACGAGAAGCCCGGCCGCGATCAGCAGCGAGTACCGCACGTTCAAATTGCCGTTGCGGTAATAGACCCACGCGCCGAGCGCGCCTACGGGAAGGAGGATCGCGCCGAGCGAGGTCCCGACCGCCGCATGTTGCGAGAGACGGTAGAGGAGCACGAGCGCCGGTACGATGATGAGCCCGCCCCCGATCCCGAACATCCCGGCCGCGACGCCGGCGACGACCCCGATGGCCACGAGACCGAGCATCTGCATGTCGTTCCTTTCTACTGAGAGAAGGCTTCCGGTGCGCCCTCGCCGCGGATGGCAATCGCCACGTCGGGAACGTCCGTCGTCACGGAAGCGATGCCCGCCGCCAGAAACCGGCGGATCTCGTCGGGCTCGTTGACCGTCCATGTGTGGACGGAGAGCCCGGCTGCGGCCGCCTGCGCCAAGAGCGGCGGCGTCGCGAGATGCCGAGCGGGCCCGATCGCGTCCACGGGCGGAAAGAGTGGCGTCAGGCGTCCCGCCTCCGGAAGCGCGACGGGATGGTCGAAGAGATAGCCGGTTGCGAGCACCGGATCGATCTCGCGCATCCTCTTGCAGAACTCCGCGTCGAACGAAACCACGAGGCAGCGCGCGCCGACGCCGTACTCCGACGCGAGCCCCGCGATGCGCCGCGCCATCGCGCCCCGGTCGAAACCGGGAGAACCCTTCACCTCGACGACGTATCGGAGAGATCGTCCATAACGGTGGAAGACGTCCGGGAGCCGCGGGATCCGGTACTCCCCGTGTTCGGAAGGGAGCACGAGCTTCTCGATCTCCCGCGTCGTGAAGCTCCGGATCGGGACCCTCTGCGTGCCCAGAGCCACCTCGTCGTCGTGGAAGACGACGGCCTCGCCGTCGCGGGTCTGGCGAAGGTCGAACTCGATCGCGTCGACCCCGATGCTCTCGGCCCAGTCGAAGCTCTCGATCGTGTTCTCGCGGGCGCGGCGCGGCGCGCCGCGGTGGCCGACGATCCACGTGGGGTGGGGCTCGCGCCAGTCGCTCGAACGATCGGTCCGGGTCCCGTCGGTCACGAGACGGATCTTATTTCCGCGAGCAGCGACTCCAGCGCCGCGTCCGGGTCGGGCGCGGCCGTCAGCGGCCGGCCGACGACGAGCAGGTCGGCTCCCATCTCGAGGGCGGCGGCGGGCGTCGCGATGCGTTTCTGATCAAAGCTTTCGCTCGCGGCCGGCCGGATTCCCGGCACGACGGCGAGAAATCCGGACCCGCACGCGCCCTTGACCGCCTCGATGTCGCGAGGCGCGCAAACGACTCCGTCGAGCCCGCACTCCTTCGCGAGAACGGCGAGCCGGCGCGCGATCCCCTCCGGATGTCCCGCGATCGGCAGATCCGCGAGCGAGCGCGCATCGAGCGAGGTCAGGAGCGTCACCGCGACGAGGTCGACGTGCGGGCCAGCGGCGATCGCCGCTTCCCGGGCGGCGAGCAGCATCTCCCGGCCTCCGAGCGCGTGCACGTTGACCATCGAGGCACCGGATCGGGACGCCGCAGCGACCGCGCGGCCGACGGTCGTCGGAATGTCGTGGAATTTCAGGTCGAGGAACACGCGCGCGCCGGCCTCCGCGACCTCGGCGACGATCGAGGGACCCTCCGCGACGAATGCCTCGAGCCCGACCTTCAGCCATCCGGCTCTCTCGCCGAAGCGCCGCGCGGCTGCGAGGATCTCGCCGCGCGACCCGAAGTCGAGCGCGACGCAGAGGCGCTCTTCTCTCAACCCTCCGCTCCCGCCTCGCCGCCGGTGCCCGTTCGCTGGGCACGGCCGACGAGCTCGGAGACCGTCGTGCCCCGCTCGCTGCAGTACGCCGCGAGCTCTCCCACGAGCCGCTCCGAGACGCCCGGATCGCGGAAGTTCGCGGTCCCGATCTGCACGGCGGACGCGCCGGCCGCGAGGAACTCGAGCACGTCGGAGAGGTCCGAGATCCCTCCGATCCCCATGAGCGGGGCGCCGGGAAGAGCTCGCGCGACCTGGAAGACCATCCGCAGCGCGAGCGGCTTGATCGCGGGACCCGAGAGGCCGCCGGTCCCGAAGGAGAGGCGCGGCCGCGCGGTCGCCGGGTCGATGGCCATCCCGACGAACGTGTTGACGAGCGAAAGGACGTCGGCGCCCGAATCGCGCGCGGCGCGCGCGGACTCGATCAGGTCCGGTGCGTTCGGAGACAGCTTGACGACGAGCGTCGAGCGAGACTCGGCACGCACCCGCGACACGAGAGAGGCGGTCGCCGCCGGCGAGTTGCCGAAGAGCATTCCGCCCTTGTCCACGTTGGGACAGGAGATGTTGAGCTCGATCGCCGCGAGACCCTCCGCGTCCTCGAGCGCTCCGACGACCGCGACGTACTCCTCCTCGGTGTCCCCCCACACGTTCGCAATGACCGTCGCTCCGAGCTCCCGCAACCGCGGCAGCTTCTCCGCGAGGAAGACTTCGACACCGACGTTCTGGAGGCCGATCGCGTTCAGCATGCCCGCGGGGGTTTCGCAGATTCGTGGCGGGGCGTTACCGGCATGCGGACGCAGCGAGAGCCCTTTCGTGCAGAGCGCCCCGATCTTCGAGAGATCGACGAATTCGGTGAACTCGAGTCCGTATCCGAACGTTCCCGATGCCGTGACGATCGGGTTCTTCAGCTCGAGCGGCCCGAGCTGAACTCTCAGCGGTCTTTGGGCCGTCAGATCTTTTCCCAAGCGATTCGTTCCGGCGGCAATATCGGCCCTTCGAGACAGGAGATGACGAACGGCTTTTCGCGCCCTGGAATGACGCAGCCCAGGCACGCGCCGAAACCGCAGCCCATCGCGGCCTCCGTCGAGAACTCCGAGGCAACGCCGAAGCGCTCGACGACCTTTGCGAGCGCGGCGAACATCGGCATCGGTCCGCAGGCGAAGACGCGCGCGTAGCCCGGCCCGTCCGGCGCCGCGCGCCGCGCGAACGCGTCGGTGACGAAGCCTTTCTCTCCGAGCGAGCCGTCGTCGGTCGAGAGGACCGTCTCGCCGCGGACGATCCCGTCGAACCGCGATCGGAAACCGAGCTCCGCCGCGTTGCGCCCGCCAAGATAGAGGTCCGCGGGGATCCCCGCGGCGGCGAACGCACGAAAGAGCAGCGGAAACGGCGCGGCGCCGATCCCCCCGGCGACCACCGCAACTCGCGATCGTGAGCCGAGCCCGGCGACCGAGAACCCGTTGCCGAGCGGGCCCAGCAGTGACGCCGCCGATCCTTCGGCCAGGTCCTCGAGGGCCGCGGTGCCGGGGCCGATCGTCCGGACGAGGAACTCGACCTCGCCGGTGTCGGGTTCCGCGTCCGCGACCGAGTACGCGCGGCGCAGGTACGGGCGCAGGCGCCCGGCGACTTCGAGCATCACGAACTGTCCGGGGGAGACTTCGCGCGCGAGAGCGGGAGCGCGGAAAGTCACCGAGAAGAAGCCGGGAGAGAAGACGCGGCGGAGGAGGAGGACGGCCCGGTGGTCGGCCCGCACGCCGAGAAGCTATCAGCTATGGGGCGTCAGGGGATTGCTCCGTACCCTTCGATCCGCTCGC
>DASWDK010000130.1:0-11762 GCA_036395335.1 Thermoanaerobaculia bacterium | reverse complement strand
CGGCGACCACGATTTTGGACAGATATCGCCGCTGCCCTGAAGGAGCGTCTCCTCTCCGCCGCCGCCGCTCGACGGCTTCGCGACGATCCTCGTATGAAGCGTTTTCTCCATCCGGGTGAAGGCGATCCGGCTTCCGTCCGGAGACCAGACCGGACAGATCGATTCACCGGAGCCGAAACTGAAACGCGTCCGGGTGCCGCGGGCGAAGTCGGAGAGCCAGATGTCGCCGGCCCCGGTGGTCGAATCGGCGACTTCAGCGGCCAAGCGCTTTCCGTCGGGAGAGATCGAGAAATTCCGGTAGTCGATCGGATCGCCGAACGGCGCGCCGATCGGCTTTCCCGATCTGTCGTACCACGCGAGGCGCGCCTTCGAGCCGCCGGTGCCCCCCGCGTAGACCAGGACCCCGTTGTCCGAAGCGGAGAAGGCCGCCCGGAAATAACTGGGATCGTAGAGAACCGAGTCGCCCAGCGGAACCGGGTCGCCCGTCAGACGAAGGCGCTTCGCGTCGAACGGCTGAGCGAGGAGCGTCTTCTCGAGCACGTAGATCAGGTAGCCGGACGCGAAGGCGACGTTCGATCGGGCGTGAAGAAGAAGCGTTCGATCTTTCGAGTCGAGAGACGCGAGGTAGATCACGTTCATCTCGCTTCCGGTGCCGGCCGCGTGCGTTCCGGCCATGTAGAGGAAGTGGCGGCCGTCCGGAAGAAACGTCGCCCAGCGGTGTGTCGTCTCCCCTTTCGATTCGTCGAGCCGCGTCACCGGAGTCGAGGCGCCGCCGCCGGCGGAGACGCGATGGACCGCGACGGTCGAATCGGGCGAGAAGAGGATCACCCCGTCCCGGTTCCAGGATCCCGACCTTCCCCGCTTCGCATCGCACACGGTGAGCGGTGGCCCGCCGGCGGCGTCGACCTTTTTCAACTTCCCTTCCGCAAAGAAAGCGATGAAGCGGCTGTCGGGGGACCAGAACGGCCATGTCGCGCCTTCCGTCCCCGGAATCGACCGAGCGGCGACGGCATCGAGCGGCCGAAGCCAGAGCAGCTTCTTGCCCGCCGCGTCTTTGGCCACGAACGTGATCCGCCGGCCGTCGGGCGATATGGTCACCGATCCGGAGTCCTCGCCACCGATCTCGAAAGCGGTCTTCTCCGGCGGCAGGATCGAGGAGCGTATCGTCGGGGCTTCGACCGGCGTGCGGCGGACATATCCCAAGGTCGCCAACACGGCCGCGAGAATCGCTCCGGCGGCAACGCCCCAGGCCACGCGCTCGCGGCTCCGGCGCCGCGAGCCGACGACCGCCGGCGCTCCCGCCTGCGAGCCGCCCTCGACGATCCACTGGAGCTGGAGCTTCGCGTCGTGCGCGGTCTGGAAACGATCCTCGGGGTCCTTTGCGAGACACGTGCGGACGACTCGATCGAACGCCGGCGGCGTCATCGGCTGGATCGTCGAGACCGGCACCGGCTCCTCCTTCATGATGTTGGAGATCAACGAAGCCCGGCTCGTGCCGGAGAAGGCCTTCCGGCCCGTCGCCATTTCGTAGAGCAAGGCACCGAAGGCGAAGATGTCCGTGCGCGGATCGGCTTCGTGCCCTTCGAGCTGTTCGGGCGCCATGTACTGGAACGTCCCGAGGATCGTCCCTTCCTGGGTCAGTGCCTGCTGGGTCGGAAGGGCCGTCAGGCTGACTCCTGCCATGGGGCGCTGCCCAGCCGCCGCTTGCTCTCTACCGGTCGCGTCGAGCGACCGCTCGAGTGTCTTCGCCAGACCGAAGTCGAGCAGCTTCACTCCCGACTTCGTGAGCATCACGTTGCCCGGCTTCAGGTCGCGGTGGACGATTCCCTGCCGGTGCGCCTTGTCGAGCGCGTCCGCGATCTCGATTCCGAAGCGAAGCACCTGCTCCGTCGGGAGAGCTCCCCGGGCGAGGCGATCCTCGAGCGTCTTCCCCTCGAGGAGCTCCATGACGAGGTACTCGATCCCGCTTTCGCGCCCGACGTCGTAGAGCGCGCAGATATGCGGGTGAGAAAGTTGGGAAATCGTGCGGGCCTCGCGCTCGAAGCGCTGGCGCCCCTCTTCGGAGGAGGAGAGACGTTCCGGAAGGACTTTGATCGCGACGCTTCGATCGAGGCGGGTGTCGCGCGCTTTATAGACCTCGCCCATGCCGCCCGATCCGAGCAGCGCAAGGATCTCGTAAGGCCCCAGCCGGGTGCCCGATGTCAGCGACAAGCTGGCGTCAGGATATACCGCGGCCTCGCCGGTCGAAGTTTAGGAATCGCCGCGGCAAGAGCCGTAGCACGCGCGGAAGAGATCGGCGCTCGACAAGGGAAGGAGACCGCGAACGTCCCGAGCGCCGCCGCGGATCACGCGAACCTCGCGGATGGGGCTCGTCACGACGCGATTGCCGAACTCGAGGCGCAGGCCGCGCGCCGCGACGAGATCGCGCTTGATCGCCGTCCCTCCCCAGGTGCAGCCGGTGATCGATGTCGTGGCGGGAGAAAGCCCGTTGCGGTCGAACCAGCCGCCGGAGATCGAATAAGTTCCCTCGTCCTGGACCTGGATCGAATAGAGCGAGTTCTCGGTCGAGACGAGCACGTGGTCGCCGCGGCGCAGGTCACCTTTCCGGATGGCCTCGAAGTGTCCCATCTGGTGGAGGATGGCGTCGACGGTCCGTACGCGGGCAATCAACGGTGGAGCCCTTTCGTGGAGCGTAGCACGTCGGCCTCCGTTTCAATCCGTGTCAGAGAGTCGCATGGAACCGCTCCCATTGGTTCTTCATACGCAAAAGAAAGGCCTGAAATTCCGGATCGGTGACCGGCTCTTGTGACCGACGGCACCCGTTTCCGGCGGGCCGGCGAGGGACGACCGCTCGATCGACGTCCTGCGCTCCGCACTCGAGCGGGCAGAGGTCGACCACACGAAGAAGGTGGCGGCATCCCCGAGGCCCCCGGGGTGACGGCGCCTTAGAATCCGGCGAGCGCGGAGGACCCATGCTGCGATCGCGTCTCGTCGTTCGGCAGCTTCTGATCCTTTCCATCGCATCGACACGGGCTCAATCGAGCAGAACGGAGAGCCCGGTTCCGCCGATACCCGACTTCGTTCCGGCGGGCGCGACTCGATACAGCGTGCTTTCCAGCGGAAACCTCGCCGGGCACCAGGTGGTCTGGACGACCGCCGACGGCAAGCGTCATGTGTTTTTCGAATACAACGACCGCGGACGCGGGCCGCAGATTCACACCGTGATGGCGCTCGGAGCCGGCGGGATCCCGACGTCTCTCGAAAACACGGGGCATGACTACCTGAAGGGTCCCGTCGAGGAGCGCTTCGCGAACGATCACTCCATCGCGCGCTGGAAGAACAAGGCGGAAAACGGCGAGCGGCGGGTCGAAGGCGCGGTTTTCTTTCCCTCCTTCTACGGCCCACCGGACGAGCCCGCGTTGCTCGTGAAAGCGATGCTCGTCTCCGGCAAGCCGATGCCGCTGCTGCCCGAAGGCGAGGCGCGGCTCGAACGCGTCCGGGACGTCACCCTCGAACGCAACGGCAAATCACAGCCGGTCGTGCTCTACGCCGTCACAGGTTTTCAGTTCAGCCCCTCCTACCTGTGGCTCGATCGGAGCAACGATCTCTTCGCGAGCGGCACCCGCTGGTTCATGACCATCCGTGAGGGCTGGGAGCCGTCTCAGGAAAAGCTCGTCGACGCGCAGGATCAGGCAAGCATTCGGTGGCGAGCCGGGCTGGCGCAAAACGTGGCGCGCAACCCGAAGACTGACGTCGTATTCCACAACGTCAACGTCTTCGATTCCGAAACCGGCAAGCTTCTGCGCAACCAGGTCGTCACCGTCCACGGGAACCGAATCGCCTCCGTCGGGACTTCGGCGAATCGAGCAGGCGATGTCGAGGCGATAGACGGCGGCGGCGGAACGCTCTTGCCCGGCCTCTGGGACATGCACGTACACATCACCGACGATGACGGGCTGCTGGACATCGCAGCGGGTGTGACCTCCGTGCGCGATCTCGCCAACGACACCGAGGCACTCGAGGCGCGCCGTAAACGCTACGACTCCGGAATCGAGATCGGTCCGCGGATCATCGCCGCGGGCTTCATGGACGGACCCGGTCCGTACCAGGGTCCCACCAACGTCCTCGTCGACACGGAACAGAAGGTCCGCGACGCCATCGCGCGCTACGACGCGCTGGGCTACCCGCAGATCAAGGTCTACAGCTCGATCAAACCCGAGCTGGTGCCCGTGATCATCGCCGAGGCCCACAGGCGTGGCATGCGAGTCAGCGGCCACGTGCCCGCCACGATGTTCGCCGACCAGTTCGTCAAGGCGGGCGCCGACGAGCTCCAGCACATCAACTTCGTCTTCCTGAACTTCTTCCGCGACGTCACCGAGACGCGCACCCCGGCGCGCTTCACCGAGCCCGGGAAGCGCGGCGCCGCCTTGGACCTCGATTCCGCGGCAGTCAAAGAATTCATCGAGCTGTTACGCAGCCGCAACGTGGTCGTCGATCCGACCCTGGCGACGTTCGAATCCATGTACCGGGCTCGACCCGGCACGCTCGATCCAGCATTTGTCGCGGTGGCTAACCGCATGCCGACACAGTTGCGTCGCGGCTTCCTCGCAGGCGGGCTCCCGGCGGAAGGAGAGACGGGCGATCTCTACGAGCGGTCCTACGCGAACATGGTGAAGATGGTCGGCCTGCTCTATCGCTCGGGGGTCCACATCGTCGCGGGGACCGACACTCTGGCGGGATTCGGCCTGCACCGCGAGTTGGAGCTCTATCGCGAAGCCGGCATTCCCAACCCGGACATCCTGCAAATCGCCACGCTTCGTGCCGCGCAGGTCATGAAGCGTGATGGGGAGCTCGGCTCCATCCGGCCGGGACGACTGGCCGATCTCGTGATCGTACAGGGCGACCCGACTCAGGATATCTCCGCCGTCCGCAACACGAAGCTCGTCATGAAGGACGGCGTCCTCTTCGAGCCCGCGCGGATCTACGAGGCCATGGGCGTCAAGGGGTCGGGCATACATTGAACAGCGTCGCAGCCGATGCACATCGACTGTCTTTCCCACCTTGCAAGGCAATGTGGCAAGTGGAGACCTGACCCTCAATGTGGCAAGTGGAGACCTGACCCCGTCCACGCCGCCATTCCGCCGACGACGTTCGTCACGCGCGTAAAGCCTAGCTGCTCGAGAATACTCGTCCCGATCGAGGAGCGGTATCCGCCGGCGCAGATGACGGCGAACGGCTCGCCCTTGTCGAGCGCGCCGGCGCTCTGCGCGAGCGTGTTCAGCGGCAGATGGACGGCGTTCGGAATGTGCCCCGCCTGCCATTCTGCCGGCCGGCGCACGTCCACGACGCGACCGGTGCGGCCTTCTCGGATGCGTGCATCGAGCTCCTCGACGCTCATCTGTTCCATCCTCGCGAGCGGCAGCCCGGCGCGGTCCCACTCGAGGATCCCTCCCGCGAGATAGCCGGCGACGTTATCAAGTCCTACGCGTGCAAGCCGCGTGCGCGCTTCGCGAACTTGCTCTTCGTCCTCGGCGACGAAAAGAATCGGAGCCCGGGGCGAGATCAGCGCCCCGGCCCACGAGGCGAACTGTCCCGAGAGGCCGATGTGGAGCGATCCCGGAACGTGCCCGGCGCCGTACTGCGCCGCGGGACGCGTGTCGAGGACGACTGCGCCCTTCCTCTGGAGCGTTTCGACGTCGCGGGCGGCGAGCGCCGCGGGATCGGGAAGCTCGGCGAGTTGAGAGGCGCCTCCGCGGTTGATGGCGACGTCCCGGGAGAAGTACGCCGGCGCTTCCGGCAGGTCGGTCGTCATCATCCGAACGAACTCTTCCTTCGGCATCGGCCGCAGCGCGTAGTTGAATTGCCGCTGCTGCCCGATCGTGGAGCTCGTCTCGCTCGAGATGTTTCGCCCGCACAGGGACCCGGCGCCGTGCGCGGGGTACACCTCGACCGAATCCGGAAGCGTGAGGAGCTTGCCGTGCAGCGAGTCGTACAGCATCCCCGCGAGCTCCTGTGCGCTCATCTTCGAGCCGAGGAGATCGGGCCGGCCGACGTCTCCGATGAAGAGCGTGTCTCCCGTCAGAACGGCCTTCGGCTCGGCGGACACCGGCCGGTCGATCACGAGCACGGAGACCGACTCGGGTGTGTGACCGGGAGTCTCCAGAAAACGCAGCGTGACGTCGCCCATGCGGATCTCGTCGCCGTCCTCGACCGGCACGTAGTCGAACTGCGCCCCGGCCTTCGCGCCGAAGTAGATCTTCGCCCCCGTCCGGCGGGCGAGCTCCTGGTGGCCCGAGACGAAGTCCGCGTGGAGGTGCGTCTCGATGACGTGTCGGATCTCGAAGCCCTGTTCGCGCGCTTCGTCGATGTAAGTGTCGACATCCCGGCGCGGGTCGACAACGGCGGCCTCTCCCTGCGACCCGATCATGTAGGACGCGTGGGCGAGGCAGCCGAGGTAAAACTGTTTGAAGTACATTCCGGATCGGATCTTATTCCTCGACCGGTCCTTGTTCGATCTCCACCGCGAAATCGGGAGTCACCTGCAAGCGCAGGGCAGCGAGGCGGCAGCGCCACCGCTCCCGTTCGATCCTTCTCGCCAACCTCCGCCAGATCCAGACCGCGAGATGCTCGGCGGTGGGAGGAACTTTTGCGAACTCCGGCACGTCGAGATTCAGGTTGCGATGGTCGAGTGGCGCATCCACTTCTTCTTTCAGGATCCGATCGAGGTCCGTCAGGTTGACGACCATCTCGGACTCTGGATCGATCGGACCGACGACCGAGACCTCCAGCGCGAAGTTGTGGCCGTAACCGTGCGGGCTCTGGTCGCCGTAGACGGAGCGGTTCCTCTCTTCGCTCCAGTCCTTCCTCCAGAGGCTTCGCCCGGAGTTGAAGTGGATCGTGCGCGAAAGCCGCACCACGGCTCGAAGCTAGCACACGGCTCCGGCTCCGCTAGAATTCCGCCGCCGCAGCGGCAGCACGCCATGAATCTCTATTCGAACGCCTCGGAGCTGGATGAAGACCTCGAACGTTCCGGGACCGTGAGCCGGAACGGTTCGCTCGTCGTCACGAACGCGCCGCGGTTCCGAGAAGAAGTCCTGGATGGCCTCGTCTGGACGGCGGTCTTCGGCGGACGCGACGGAAAGGAAGCGGCCCGTGTCGCAATCCGCGGAGCGGCGGCCTCGCTCGGAATCCTTCCGGCGTCCATTCTCCCGCTCTACGAAGCGCGCGGGCGAGGCGAGGTCTCCGGCTTCACGGTTCCCGCGATCAACGTCCGGATGCTCGCCTACGACACCGCGCGCGCCGCGTGCCGCGCCGCCCGAAACCTGGGCGTCGGCGCACTCGTCTTCGAAATCGCGCGCAGCGAGATCGGGTACACCGAGCAGCGGCCCGGCGAATACGCCTCCGTCATCCTCGGCGCCGCGATTCGCGAGCAGTGGGAGGGTCCGATCTTCCTCCAGGGTGACCACTTCCAGACCAACCCGAAGAGGATGCAGATCGAGCCGGACAAGGAGATCGCCGCCATCGAAGCGCTGATCGAAGAGGCGATCGCCGCGGGCTTCTTCCAGATCGACATCGATACCTCGACGCTCGTGGACCTCTCGAAGCCGACGCTCGAGGAGCAGCAGGCCGTCAACTCGTCTCTCACGGCCCGCTTCACGAAGTTCATCCGGAGGCGCGACCCGGAAGGAATGCCGATCTCCGTCGGAGGCGAGATCGGCGAAGTCGGCAAGACCAACTCGACGCCAGAAGAGTTCCGCGCCTACATGGACGGCTACCTCCGGGAGCTCGGCAGCGAAAAAGGGATCGCGAAGGTGTCGATTCAGACCGGCAGCTCCCACGGCGGAGTCGTCGGCCCGGACGGTACGGTTCAACGCGTCCAGATCGACTTCGAAACGCTCTCCCGGATCTCGAAGGTCGCGCGCGAGGAATATCGCCTGGCCGGCGCCGTCCAGCACGGCGCCTCGACGCTACCGGCGGAGTTCTTCGGCAACTTTCCGGAGCACGACTGCGCCGAGATCCATCTCGCGACGGAGTTCCAGAACATGGTCTACGACCATCCGGCGCTCCCGCTTCCGCTGAAGCGCAGCGTCGAGCGCTGGCTCTTCGAACGGATGGCCGACCAGAGAAAGAAGGGGGAGACCGAGAGCCAGTTTCTCTACAAGACGCGCAAACAGGCGATCGGAGCGTTCAAGGAGCAGGTCTGGAATCTGCCTTCCGGTACGCGCGAAGCCATCCGCGGATCGCTCGAGAAGAAGTTCGCGTTCCTGTTCGAGAAGCTCGCCGTGACGGAGACCCGTGAGCTCGTCGCCCGATACGTAAAGCCGGTCGCGCCGAGAGAGCCAGCCGCAGCGTCCGGGCCGCGCGCCGGATACGTGCGCGACGACGAGGCCGGGGATTGAGTGGTCGGTAGACGAAAGTCCGTTTCCCGTTTGCCGGCTCGAATGACCGCAGTCGTCAAGACGAAACCGGTCCCGGGTCCCGCCGGCACCCAGGTCAAAACGGTGCCGCTGCCACGTCCCCGGGCCGGCGAAGTGCTGATCCGGGTCCTCGCCACCGCGGTGTGCGGATCCGATCGTCACATCTACAAATGGGACGAGTCGATGGCGACGATCGTGAAGCCCCCGCGGATCTACGGCCACGAGTTCTGCGGTGAGATCGTTCGCTTCGGTCCGGCCGCGGAGCGCCAGGATCTGCGCGAGGGGCTCTACGTGTCGGCCGAGATGCACGTCACCTGCGGGCATTGCCGGCCGTGCCGGACCGGACAGCGTCACATCTGCGAGAACACGCGGATCCTCGGGGTGCACGAAGACGGCTGCTTCGCCCAGTACGTCGTCGTCCCCGCGTACAACGTGATCCCGCTCGACCGGCAAGTCGTACCGCCGCGGGTCGGGGCTTTCTTGGACGCGCTCGGCAACGCCGTCCACACCACGCAGGTCGCGGATCTCTCGGGAAAATCGGTCGCCGTCCTCGGCTACGGCCCGATCGGCGCGATGTGCGCGGAAATCGCCCGCATTTCCGGAGCGGCAAGGATCGCGATCACCGACGTCAACGCGCAGGCGACCGCGCACGCGCGCCGCTGGGCGAGCTCGCGGCGGCTTTCCCACGTGTCCGTCATCGACCTGACGCGCACGAAAGACCCGGCCGGCAGCGTGCGCGAGGCGCTCGGCGGCGGTGCGGACGTCGTCCTCGAGCTCTCCGGCGCCGAAGCTTCGATCAACCTCGGCCTGGCCGTCGCGCGCAGCGGCGCGACGATCTCGCTTCTGGGGCTTCCGAAAGCGAGGTCGGTGACGATTCAGGATTACACGGGCTGCCTGATCTTCAAGGGCCTGACGCTCCACGCGGTCATCGGACGGCGGATTTTCGAAACGTGGATCAAGATGCTCGACCTGTTGAGCGCGGGGCTGGACGTCGAGGATATCGTCACCAACGAGTTCGAAGGGCTCGAGAGCTTCCACGACGCGATGGCGCTGCTCGAGAGCCGGCGCGCGATGAAGGTAGTGTTTTACCCGAACGGAAGACCGTAGTTAGAGTTCAACGGGAGCGCAGCGAATATGCCCACCAATCCCCCTCCCAAACCGGATCTGTCCCAGGACATGACCGATCGCCGCATCGCCGAGTTCGCGCTCGAAGAGTCCCGGCTGTCGAACGTCGCGTATCGCTTCCAGCTCTCGCCGCGAGACCGCGTATGGAAGAACTGGGACCGGACGGAGTTCGAGCCGAACCGTTATCGGGTCATCGGACTCGCGGGAGTCTGTCTTTCCCGCGAGGAGGCGGGCGAAGCGCAGAAAGTGGCCTCGCGCGCTCTCGGCGACGTGGACGACGTGCTCTACACGGTCGAGCGGCCGGCCCAGGCCGTCATCGTCCGCGGCGCGGGAGGGACGTCCGAGATCATCAATCGCCCGACCCTCTGCGCGGAGATCATCGCGCCGGACTCGCCAGCCTTCAATCGCGCCCTCGCCGCTCTCGACTCCGCCTTTCCCGGCGGCCGCGTCGCGGGGAAGATCCTCTCGGAAGACAACTCCTGAGTTCGATGACGTCACTCATCGACCACCTCGCGGGCGAAAACGAAAAACTCCGGCAGGCGGGAACCTACAAGGAGGAGCTCGTCCTCGAGTCGCCGCAGGACGCGCGCGTCACGGTCGGCGGACGCGAGCTCGTCATGCTGACTTCGAACAACTACCTGGGCTTCGCCAACCATCCGCGCGTGCGCGAAGCTCAGAAAAAGGCGATCGACCGATGGGGCGCGGGAATGGCGTCGGTGCGTTTCATTTGCGGCACCGAGGAGCTTCACAAGAATCTCGAAGCCGAGATCGCCGCGTTTTTCGGGACCGACGACGCGGTCCTCTACATGTCGTGCTGGAACGCGAACGAGGGCCTCTTCGCCGCGATCCTCGAGGAGCCGGACGGCCTCTACTCCGACGAGCTCAATCACGCGTCGATCATCGACGGAATCCGTCTCTGCAAGGCGAAGCGCTTCCGGGTCCCGCACAACGACAGGAAAGCGCTCGATCGAATGCTCGACGAAGACACAGGCTCGCGGTTTCGGATGATGGTCACCGACGGCGTCTTCTCGATGGAGGGGGAAGAGGCGAACCTGCGCGAGCTCGTCTCGATCTGCGAGGAGAAGAACGCGCTTCTCGTGGTGGACGACTCCCACGCGACCGGCGTGCTCGGCGCAACCGGCCGCGGCACTGCCGAGGAGCAGGACGTCTTCGACCGCATCCCGGTCACGACGGGGACGCTCGGGAAGGCGATGGGGTCGGCGGCGGGAGGCTTCGTCACCGGACCGACAGCTCTTACCGACACGCTGCGGCAGCGCAGCCGGACGTACCTCTTCTCGAACTCCCTGCCGCCGGCGGTCGTCGCGGGATCTCTCGAGGCATTCCGGATGCTCTCCGAGGATCCCGCGCCCGTCGAGAAGCTGCGAAGCAACGCGGTCTACTTCCGCAACGCGATCTCCGAGGCGGGGTTTCGGATCCCCCACGGCACCCACCCGATCGTGCCCGTCGTCGTCGGCGACACCGCGAAGGCGCTCGCGATGGGAAAGGCGCTCTTCCAGGAAGGCGTGTACGTTTCGGGATTCGGTTACCCCGTCGTGCCGCACGGGCAGGCGCGCCTGCGCTGCCAGGTCTCCGCCGCGCACGAGCGTGCCGACCTCGACCGCGCGGTGGACGCTTTTCGAAAAGTCGGGCGGAAGTTCGCCGTGATCGAGTAAGCGGATGCCGGAGAACACCGCCCAGTTGAGGGTCTTGTCGCTCGTCGCTCTCCTGCTCATGGTCGTTGCAGTGCTGGGGCTCGTCGCGACGAATTCGCTCCTGGCTCGTACCCCCGCGGGCATCACCGTCCAGGTCGCGGGACTCCTGCTCATGGTCTGGGCGCGTCTCACGTTCGGCCGCCGCAGCTTTCACGCCTCGGCAGATCCCACTCCCGGCGGGCTCGTGACCACCGGTCCCTACCGCTTCATCCGGCACCCGATCTACACGGCGGCCTGTCTCTTCGTCTGGGCTGGCATCCTGTCGAACTGGTCGGTGCTCGCGGGATTGCTCGGTGTCGTTTTCCTCGTCGGGGCGTTCATCCGGATGCTGTGCGAGGAGCGGCTGGTCATCCAGGCGTATCCGGACTACCGGGAGTACGTACGGAGCACGAAGCGGATGGTGCCTTATGTCTTCTGATCCTCTCGTCCGGAACGTCTCGGACACGGCGCTGTGGGCCGCGGCCTACCGCGCGAGGGAAAACGACCGGCCGAACCCTCTCTTCCGCGA
>DASWDK010000129.1:0-1635 GCA_036395335.1 Thermoanaerobaculia bacterium | reverse complement strand
GCCCGGCGAGAAAGTCGGGACCGATGGAGTCATCGCCGCCGGACGCTCGTCCTTGAACGAGGCCATGCTCACCGGCGAGAGCAGGCCGGTGGAGAAAGGGGAAGGAGATCCCGTCATCGGCGGCTCGATCAACGGCGAGGGCGCTTTGACTGTGGAGGTCCGCAAGACGGGCGGCGAGACATACCTCGCGCAGGTCATCGATTTGGTGCGAAAGGCGCAGGAGTCTCGGTCGCGCTCTCAGGACCTGGCCAATCGAGCCGCGCTCTGGCTCACGATCGTCGCTCTGGCCGCCGGAGGTGTCACGCTGGCCGCGTGGCTTCTCCTCGGAAAGGAGCTCAGCTTTGCCGTCGAACGGATGGTCACGGTCATGGTCATCGCATGCCCCCATGCTCTCGGACTGGCCGTTCCCCTGGTCGTCGCCGTGTCCACGGCCCTTTCCGCTCGAAGCGGTTTTCTCATTCGGGACCGGGCGGCGTTCGAGCGGGCGAGAACGCTCCAAGCCGTCGTCTTCGACAAGACCGGGACATTGACGGAAGGCCGCTTCGGAGTCACCGACATCGTCCGGCTCGGAGCCCTCGACGAAAGCGAGATCCTGCGGCTCGCCGCGTCTCTCGAGAGCCGCTCCGAGCATCCGATCGCGGCCGGCATCGTGCGGAGCGCGACCGAGAAGGGTCTGAATCCCTCGACGCCGGAAAACTTCCGGGCGATTCCGGGGGAGGGCGCCGAGGCCCTCGTCGGCGGAAAGAAAGTCCACGTCGTGAGTCCGGGGTATCTCAAGGAGCGGGGCCTCGCAGTCCCGGAGGATCGCATCGGGCGGCTCGCCGCCGAAGGCAAGACCGTCGTCTATGTCTTCGCCGACGATCGGCTGGTGGGAGCGATCGCGCTGGCCGATCTGATTCGCCCGGAGTCCCGTGAGGCGCTGAAGGCTCTCAAGCAAATGGGCATCCAGTCGATGCTGCTGACCGGGGACTCGGCGGCCGTCGCCGCCTGGGTCGCCGGACAACTCGGCCTCGACGAGTTCTTTGCCGAGGTCCTCCCCGATCAGAAGGCCGCGAAGATCAAGCAGGTCCGCGACAGAGGTCTCTCCGTCGCAATGACCGGCGACGGCGTCAATGACGCGCCGGCCCTCGTCGCCGCGGATGTTGGAATCGCGATCGGCGCCGGCACGGACGTCGCGATCGAATCGGCGGACATCGTTCTGGTTCGCTCGGATCCGCGCGATGTCGCTTCGGTCGTGCTGCTCGCGAAGGCCACCTATCGAAAGAAGGTTCAGAACCTCTGGTGGGCGACCGGTTACAACCTGGTTGCGATCCCGCTTGCCGCGGGCGTGCTCGCCGGCAAGGGAGTGCTTCTCTCGCCCGCGCTGGGAGCGGTTCTGATGTCGGTCTCCACGGTCATTGTGGCCGTCAACGCCCAGCTTCTTCGCCACCGACGGGTGGGCGCGTAGGGCCAACCCTACGGAAGCATCTTGAAGAAGGGGTGGTGTCTGCGAAAGTACAGACTCATCGTCCCGAGGGCGAGGAGATTGCCGGCAAGGACGGCCGGCCAGGACAGCGCGTGGAGAATCTCGGCGGCGAAGATCAGTGAGACGAAGAGGAAGCCGGAGAGAAAGATGACGGACAGCAGAATGACGCC
>DASWDK010000128.1:0-13105 GCA_036395335.1 Thermoanaerobaculia bacterium | reverse complement strand
CAACGCGAGAACCGCGTCGCAGAAGGGTCTCATCATCCCGGTTGTTATCACGGTCTTCGCGGATCGCTCCTACACCTTCATCACGAAGACGCCGCCCGCTTCAATCCTTCTGCTGAAGGCGGCGGGGATCGCCAAGGGGTCGGGGACGCCGAACAAGGAGAAGGTCGGGAGGGTCACGAAACAGCAGGTCGAGGAGATCGCGAAGACGAAGATGCCCGACTTGAACGCGGCAGACCTGCCGGCAGCCGTCAAGGTGGTCGAGGGGACCGCCCGAAGCATGGGGATTGAGGTCATTTAACCAAGGCCCGGGGACAGGTCCCAGGGACCTGCACCCGGCACCGAATTCAAGTCGCGGGGACAGGGCCCCGCGGAGGAAAGTCGGAGATCAGCCGGAACACTGATCGTCAGTACGACGAGGTAAACAGGATGGCGAAAATCGGCAAAAAGTTCCTGGCGGCGAAAGCGAAAGTCGAGCCGCGTCCGTATGCCCTTCCGGCAGCGGTCAAGCTGATCCGGGACGTCCGGTACGCGAAGTTCGACGAATCCGTCGACATGGCGATGCTGCTCGGAGTGAATCCGAAGCACGCCGACCAGATGGTCCGCGGGACGGTTGTCCTGCCGCACGGAACCGGCAAATCCAAGCGGGTCGCCGTGATCGCGGCGGGAGACAAGTTCAAGGAGGCGCAGGAGGCGGGAGCGGACCACGTCGGCGGGGAGGACCTCGTCGCAAAGATCCAGGAAGGCTTTCTCGAATTCGACGCGCTCGTGGCGACGCCGGACATGATGCGGTTCGTGGGTCGGCTCGGGAAGATCCTCGGCCCGCGCGGCTTGATGCCCAATCCAAAAGCGGGCACCGTGACGATGGACGTCGGCAAAGCGGTCGGGGAGATCAAGGGGGGCAAGATCGAGTTCCGCGTCGACAAGACCTCCATCATCCACGCGCCGATCGGGAAAGTATCCTTCGACGAAAAGAAGCTCGAAGAGAACGCCGCCGCCTTCATCCGGGCGGTCCACAAAGCGAAGCCCCCGGCGGCGAAAGGCAAGTACTTCCGGACGGTCTCGGTCTCTTCCACGATGGGACCGGGGATCGAGATCGACACGGCGTCGATCGAAGGGTTGTAGTCCATGGAACGAGCGCAAAAGACGGCCGCGGTCGCTGAGCTCCAGTCGGAGCTTACGAAGTCGAAGAACGCGATCCTGTTCGGCTTCGCCGGGCTGAAGGTCCCCGAGGTGACGGAGCTCCGCCGCCAGGTTCGGGGCACGCGTTCCCGCTACGTCGTGGTCAAGAACACGCTCGCCCTGCGCGCGGCCCGCGGGACCGCGATGGAGGGGATCGCGAGGCACTTTGCCGGCCCGACAGCGGTCGCGTTCAACCAGAACGACCCGGTCGGGCTCGCGAAGGTGCTGACGGCTTTCGCGAAGACGAATCCCAACCTCGTTTTCAAGGGGGCGCTCATCGAGGGGCGGCCGGTCGACGCCTCCGAGATCAAGACGATCGCGGAGCTGCCGACCCGGGAAGAGCTGGTCGGACGGCTCCTGTACCTCATTCAGTCGCCGTTGACGAGGCTCGCGACGGTTCTCGCCGGTCCGGTGTCGAACCTGGCGAGGGTGCTTCGCGCGGTTGCAGAGAAACCAAATTCGGGGCCGGCCGACGCCGCGCCCGCAAGCTAACCGGATACGGAGAGGAGAAGACACGCAATGGGCATGACGGCGGAGAATTTCGTCAAAGAGATCGAGGGCATGACCGTCCTTGAGCTGAACTCGCTCGTCAAGGCGCTCGAGGAGCGCTTCGGCGTCTCGGCGGCCGCGATGGCGATGCCGGCAGCGGCCGCCCCCGCAGCCGCGGCTCCCGTCGAGGAGGAGAAGACCGAGTTCACGGTCCACCTTCTTGCCGCCGGCGACAAGATCAAGACGATCAAGGTGGTCCGGGAAGTCACGAGCCTCGGGTTGAAGGAGGCGAAAGACGTGGTGGACGGCGCGCCAGGCCTCCTGAAAGAGGGCGTCTCCAAGGACGAGGCGGCGAACATCAAGAAGAAGTTCGAGGAAGTCGGCGCAAAAGTCGAGATCAAGTAGGAATCGCGCTGACCTGGGAATACGCGCTTGTTCTGGTAGGTGCGGGGGAATCCGCACCTCTAGACCCGCTTTTCGTCGTGCTTGGTGCCAAATCGCGCCGGCTTGTCCGGCGCGCGACAGGAGTGTCTCTCAATGACTGAAGTCGTGTCCCCCGAGAGAAGGAACTTTTCGAAGATCCGCTCCTTCATGGATCTTCCGAATTTGATCGACGTCCAGCGCCGCTCCTACGAGCGTTTCCTGCAAATGAATCTGCTTCCGGAGGAGCGTGAAGACTCCGGTCTCCAGGCTGTCTTCACGAGCGTCTTCCCGTTCTCGGACTTCCGCGGCGCCTGCGAGCTGCAGTTCGTCAAGTACGCGATCGGAAACTGGGAATGCAAGTGCGGCCGGCTGAAGGGCCTCGAGCATCTGCGCATGGACTGCCGCTCCTGCGGCGCGCGGATCGTCACCGCGCACCCGCACGAGGAGACCGTGACCTGTCCGCGTTGCGGAACCCAGAACCCCAATCGGGTGACGCTCTGCGACGTCTGCGGAAACCCGGTCGACCTGCAGATGAAGTACTCGGTCGCCGAGTGCCAGGAGCGGGGGATGACCTACTCCGTCCCGCTCAAGGTGACCTTCCGCCTCTTCGTCTACGACAAGGACCCGGAGACAGGCGTCAAGACGATGCGAGACGCGAAGGAGGAGGAGGTCTTTTTCGGCGACATCCCGCTGATGACCGAGCACGGCACGTTCGTGATCAACGGGACCGAGCGCGTCATCGTCTCCCAGCTTCACCGCTCGCCCGGGGTCTTCTTCACCCGCGAGTCGAAGCAGGGCTTCCTGGCCAAGATCATTCCGTACCGCGGCTCCTGGGTCGAGTTCGAGTACGACCAGAAGGGAATCCTCTTCGTCCGGATCGATCGGAAGCGCAAGTTCCCCGCGACGATCTTCCTCCGCGCTCTGGGGCTGGAGACCGACGAGTCGATCCTGCGCCAGTTCTACGCCGTCGTTCCCGCGCGCTTCGAGCGCGGCCGGGCATACCTGACCGTCAGCCGCGAAGTCGTGAAGCAGGAAGAGTTGAAGGAGCGCTACGCCCGGGTGAAGAGGGAAACCAAGACGGTCTTCGCCGGCATCCGTCTCTCCGGCGAGGATCAGAAGGAGATCGGGAAGAAAGGGTCGATCGAGCGCTCGGTGGACGATGCAGCGGTCGAGAAAGCCTGTTTCCTGGCGGACGTCGTCGATCTCTCGACCGGAGAAGTCCTGTTCGAGGCGGGCCAGGAGCTCGGCGCCGACGCGGTCGAGTCTTTGAAAGAGCGCGGCATCAAGGAAGTCGAGCTCTTCTTCCCCGACTGGGACCTTTCGGGCGACGTTCTCGTCAACACGATCCGCAAGGACAGCCACAAGACCAAGAACGAGGCGATTCTGGAGATCTACCGGCGCTTGCGGCCGGGCGATCCGCCCACCTACGAGTCGGCGAAGAACCTGTTCGAGGGAATGTTCTTCGATCCCAAGAAGTACGACTTTTCGCGCGTCGGCCGCTTCAAGTTCAACATCAAGCTCGAGGCCGATTCCGCGGAGGACACCCGCACGCTCACGCCTCAAGACATCTACCGTGTGGTCGCGTACCTGCTGCGGCTGAAGAGGGACGTCGGCCGCACCGACGACATCGACAACCTCGGCAACCGGCGCGTGCGCTCCGTCGGCGAGCTTCTCGAAAACCAATTCCGGATCGGCCTCGTCCGGATGGAGCGGGCGATCAAGGAGAAGATGTCGGTCCACCAGGACATCGACTCGGCGATGCCTCACGACCTGATCAACTCCAAGCCGGTCATCGCATCGATCAAGGAGTTCTACGGGTCTTCGCAGCTCTCTCAGTTCATGGACCAGACGAACCCGCTCTCCGAGGTCACCCACAAGCGGCGGCTCTCGGCTCTCGGGCCGGGAGGCCTGTCGCGCGAGCGCGCCGGGTTCGAGGTGCGCGACGTGCATCCGACGCACTACGGGCGCGTCTGCCCGATCGAGACTCCGGAGGGGCCGAACATCGGTCTGATCTCGTCTCTCTCCTGCTATGCGCGCATCAACGACTTCGGCTTCATCGAGACGCCCTACAAGAAGGTCGAGAAGGGGCGCGTGCTCGACCACTTCGAGATCACGCAGGCGGGCGACACCTCGTTCAAGCTCGGGCAGATCGTCGAGAAGAAGGAGCTCGAAGAGGAGAACGAGCGGGCCCGGCGCGCCAAGAAACGGGCCGCCGAGTCGGAGCCGTACGCGTTCTACCTGTCCGCGTGGGAAGAGGAGAACTTCGTCATCGCCCAGGCCAACGCGGAGACCGACGCCTCCGGCCGCATCAAAGAGGACCGCGTGATCGCCCGGTTCAACGGCGAGTTCATCACCGCCGAGAGGGAAAAGATCGACTACAAGGACATCTCGCCCAAACAGCTCGTGTCCGTCGCGACCGCGCTCATTCCGTTCCTCGAGCACGACGACGCGAACCGGGCGCTCATGGGGTCGAACATGCAGCGCCAGGCAGTGCCGTTGCTCAAGGTCGAGGCCCCGCTGGTCGGGACCGGCCTCGAGGGAACCGTCGCCCGCGACTCCGGCGCCGTCATTCTGGCCAAGCGCGGAGGGGTCGTCGACCAGGTCGACTCGGAGCGCATCATCGTCCGCGTCGAGGGGGGCGAGGAAGGGGGCGGCGGCAAGGAGTTCGGGGCCGACATCTACCCGCTGACGAAGTTCCGTCGCTCGAACCAGAACACCTGCATCAACCAGAAGCCGATCGTCGGGGAAGGGACTCGCGTCCTCCGGGGCGAGGTCCTCGCCGACGGTCCGTGCACGTCCGATGGGGAGCTCGCGCTCGGAAGAAACGTGCTGGTCGCGTTCATGCCGTGGCGAGGGTACAACTACGAGGACGCGATCCTGGTGTCGGAGAAGCTCGTCAAGGACGACTTCTTCACCTCGATCCACATCCAGGAGTTCGACATCGAGGCGCGCGACACCAAGCTGGGGCCGGAAGAGATCACCCGCGACATTCCGAACGTTTCGGAAAACGCCTTGCGCGACTTGGACGAGTCCGGGATCATCCGGATCGGCGCCACCGTCAAGCCGGGCGACATCCTGGTGGGCAAAGTCACCCCGAAGGGAGAGACCCAGCTGACTCCGGAGGAGAAGCTCCTCCGCGCCATCTTCGGAGAGAAGGCCGGCGACGTTCGCGATGCGTCGCTCAAATGCCCGCCGGGCATCGAAGGCACCGTCGTGGACGTGAAGATCTTCTCGCGCAAGGGGATCGAGAAGGACCTCCGGGCGCTCTCGATCGAGCAGGATCAGATCGCCAAGATCGAGAAGAACTCGAAGGACGAGATCCGGATCATCCGCGAAGAGGCGAACAAGAAGATCCGCGATCTCTTGACCGGCAAAGTCGTGGCAGACGAGGTGAACGATCGCGAGGGTAACGAGCTCGTGAAGAAGGGCGGCCGGCTCACGCCGGAATCGGTCGCTCGGTTGACGCCGCAACAGCTGAAACGCCTGAAGTTGAAGGACGAGGAAGTCGCCGAAGCCGTCCAGATGGTGCTGCGGCGGCAGGACTCGCAGATCGAGGTCCTGAACCGCGTAAACGCCGAGCGAATTGACCTTCTCCAGAAGGGGGACGAGCTCCCCCCCGGCGTCATCAAGATGGTGAAGGTCTACGTCGCCATGAAGCGCAAGCTCTCGGTCGGCGACAAGATGGCGGGCCGGCACGGCAACAAGGGCGTCATCTCGCGGATCCTCGCCGAGGCGGACATGCCGTACCTGCCCGACGGAACTCCGATCGAGATCGTTCTCAACCCGCTCGGCGTTCCCTCCCGAATGAACGTCGGACAGATCCTGGAGACCCACCTCGGGTGGGCGGTGCGGGCGCTCGATCTTTCGGTCGCGACGCCGGTCTTCGACGGCGCTTCGGAATCGGAGATCAAGAAGCTGCTGCGGGAGGCGAACCTCCCGACCTCCGGCAAAACCGTTCTCTACGACGGTATGACCGGGGAGCCGTTCGAACAACAGGTAACGGTCGGCTTCATCTACATGATGAAGCTCTCACACCTCGTCGACGACAAGATCCACGCGCGGTCGATCGGACCCTACTCGCTCATCACTCAGCAGCCGCTCGGTGGCAAGGCGCAGTTCGGCGGCCAGCGTTTCGGTGAGATGGAGGTCTGGGCGCTCGAGGCGTACGGCGCCTCCTACACGTTGCAGGAGCTGCTGACGGTCAAGTCCGACGACGTCGAGGGACGCTCGCAGGTCTACGAGGCGATCGTGAAGGGCGAAGTGCCTGCGGACCCGGGCCTGCCCGAGTCGTTCAACGTCCTGGTGAGGGAGCTGCAGTCGCTGTGCCTCGACGTGGAGCTGCTGAAGAAGTGAAAAAGCCGCGCGCGGAGCGCGCGTAAGGAGCCTCATGGACACAATCGCTTTCGCGGCGAAACCGACGGCGCTGAAGGACTTCAACGCGATCAAGATCTCTCTGGCGTCGCCCGAGAAGATCCGGTCGTGGTCCTACGGCGAGGTCACGAAGCCGGAGACGATCAATTACCGCACGTTCAAGCCGGAGCGCGACGGACTCTTCTGCGCGAAGATCTTCGGCCCGATCACCGACTGGGAGTGCCTCTGCGGCAAGTACAAGCGGATGAAACACCGCGGTGTCGTCTGCGACAAGTGCGGCGTCGAGGTCACCAAGTCGAAAGTGCGCCGCGAACGCATGGGCCACATCGAGCTGGCGTCGCCGGTCTCGCACGTCTGGTTCTTCAAAGGCCTGCCGTCGCGGATCGGCCACCTTCTCGACATCTCGCTGCGAGATCTCGAGCGAATCCTCTACTTCGAGTCGTACGTCGTCATCGATCCGGGCGAGACCGACCTGAAGGAAAAGGAGCTTCTCTCCGAGGAGCGCTACCGCGCCGTGCGGGGCGAGCACGGAGATATTTTCGTGGCGCGGATGGGCGCGGGCGCGATCAAGGAGCTCCTCCAGCGGGTCGACGTGGACATGCTGGCGGAAGAGCTCCGAATGATCATGAAAACGGAGACCTCGCAGATCAAACGGCAGAAGGCGGCGAAGCGGCTCAAGGTCTGCGACGCGTTTCGCCGCTCGGGCCACCGGCCCGATTGGATGATCTTGGACGTGATCCCGGTCATTCCGCCGGAGCTCCGCCCGCTCGTTCCCTTAGACGGCGGCCGCTTCGCGACCTCGGACCTGAACGACCTTTACCGGCGCGTCATCAACCGCAACAACCGGTTGAAAAAGCTCCTGGAGCTCCGCGCGCCGGAAGTCATCGTGCGAAACGAGAAGCGGATGCTGCAGGAGGCCGTAGACGCGCTCTTCGATAACGGCCGCCGCGGCCGTGTTCTCAAGGGATCGAATAACCGACCCCTGAAGTCACTCTCCGACACGCTCAAGGGCAAGCAGGGCCGCTTCCGGCAGAACCTCCTCGGAAAGCGGGTGGACTACTCCGGCCGCTCGGTCGTCGTCGTCGGACCGGAGCTGAAGCTCCACCAGGCGGGGCTTCCCAAGAAAATGGCGGTCGAGCTCTTCAAGCCGTTCATCTACAACCGGCTCGAGAAGAAGGGCATGGCCCAGACCATCAAGGCCGCGAAGGAGCTCGTCGAGTCGGGTGTGACGGAGGTCTGGGACGCTCTCGAGGAAGTCATCCGCGACCACCCGGTTCTCCTGAACCGCGCGCCGACCCTTCACCGGCTGGGCATTCAGGCGTTCCAGCCCGTTCTCGTCGAAGGCAAGGCGATCAAGATCCATCCCCTGGTCTGTCCGGCGTTCAACGCGGACTTCGACGGCGACCAGATGGCGGTGCACGTCCCGCTCTCGCCGAAGGCTCAGGTCGAGGCAGAGCTCCTGATGCTCTCCTCGAACAACATCCTGTCTCCGGCGTCGGGGCGGCCGCTCGCCGTGCCGTCGCAGGACCTCGTGCTGGGGATCTACTACCTGACGAAGTCCCGCTCGAACACGAAGGGGGAAGGCCGCATCTTCTCCGACTTCGACGAGGTCATCCTCGCCTACGAGCAGGGGGAAGTCACGACCCACACGCCGATCCGGGTGCGCTACTCCGGCAAGTACATCGACCTGACGACGCAGTACAACGACCAGGACATCGTGCACGCGGAGGTCCAGGACGTGGAGCGGACGCTGATCGACACGACGGTCGGCCGCGTGCTCTTCAACCGTGCTCTTCCCCCGGTCGTCCCGTTCATCAACGGCAACCTCAAGAAGCGCGGCCTCTCGGACTTCGTCAACTACGTGTATCTGACGTTCGGCGAGGAGCTCTGCGTCCTGATGCTCGATGACCTGAAAGATCTCGGCTTCAACGCCGCGACGCGGGCGGGGATCTCCATCGGCGTCGACGACATGCTCGTGCCGCCGAAGAAGGAGGACTACATCTCCGGTGCTCGGCGCGAGATCCTCGAGGTCGAGAGCCAGCGCAATTCCGGCGTGATCACGGCCGGCGAGCGCCACAACAAGATCATCGACATCTGGCACCGCACGACGGAGAACATCTCCGACGAGATGTTCCGGGAGATGAAGAAATCCGACCAGGTGGGCCAGGAGTTCAACCCGATCTACATCATGGCCGACTCCGGCGCCCGGGGATCGAAGGAACAGGTCCGGCAGCTCGCCGGCATGCGCGGTCTGATGTCGAAGCCGTCCGGCGAGGTCATCGAGACCCCGATCACCGCGAACTTCCGGGAGGGTCTCTCGGTTCTCCAGTACTTCATCTCGACGCACGGCGCCCGCAAGGGGCTCGCGGACACGGCCTTGAAGACGGCCGACTCCGGATACCTTACCCGGCGTCTCGTCGACGTCGCGCAGGACGTGATCGTCATCGAGGAGGACTGCGGCACGAGCGACGGCATCACGGTCACCGCGATCATGGAGGGGGGAGATACCCTCGAGCCGTTGCGCGACCGCATCGTCGGCCGCGTGGCGCAGGAGGACATCTACGACCCGCTCTCCGAGGAGAAGCTCGCCGCGGTCGGCGAGGAGATCACCGAGGATCTCGCCTCGAGCGTTCAGGAAGCGGGCATCGAGCGCGTCAAGATCCGTTCGGTCCTGACGTGCGAGACCAAGCGCGGCATCTGCCGGCTCTGCTATGGCCGGATGCTGGCGTCGGGAAAGATGGTCGAGATCGGTGAGGCCTGCGGCGTCATCGCCGCGCAGTCGATCGGAGAGCCCGGCACCCAGCTGACGATGCGGACGTTCCACTACGGCGGGACCGCGTCACGTGTGACCGAGCAGTCGAAGCACGCGGCGAAGAACCCCGGCACCGTGAGGTTCCTTTCGGTCTCGACAGTCCAGCGCAAGGACGGAAACCTGGTCGTCATCAACCGAAACGGCAAGATTACGATCATGGACAACAAGGGGCGCGAGAAGGAGAGGTACTCGGTCGTTTACGGGTCGACGATCAAGGTCTCCGACGGCCAAGAGGTCGTTCCCGGACAGGAGCTCGTCGAGTGGGATCCGTTCACGTCGGCCATCCTGACCGAGGTGGGCGGGTCGATCGCCTTCCGGGATATCGTCGAGGGAGAGAACCTGCGCGAAGAGACGGACCGCGTGACCGGCCTCGCTCAGAACATCATCGTCGAGACGGTCGGAGCCGAGAAGCGCTCCCCGCAGGTTCTCGTTCAGGGCAAAGGAGTCGACAAGAAGTACCTGCTCCCCATCGGTTCCCATCTGATGGTGACCGACGGGCAGACGGTCTCGCCCGGCGACGTCCTCGCCAAGATCCCGCGGGAGACCACGAAGACCAAGGACATCACGGGAGGTCTGCCTCGTATCGTCGAGCTGTTCGAGGCGAGGCGCCCGAAGGACGCGGCGGTCATCACCGAGATCGATGGAACGGTCTCGCACGGTCCGATCGCGAAGGGCATGCGCAAGGTCATCATCACCGGCGATGACGGCGAGACCCGCGAGTACCTGATTCCCCGCTACACGCACGTCAACGTCCAGGAGGGGGAGCGGGTCCGGGCGGGTGATCCTCTGATCGACGGCCCGATCAACCCGCACGACATCCTGGCGATCCTGGGAGAGAAGGAGCTGCAACGTTACCTGGTGGACAAGATCCAGGAGGTCTACCGGTCCCAGAACGTCGCGATCAACGACAAGCACATCGAGGTGATCGTCCGGCAGATGATGCGCAGCGTGAAGATCGAGGAGGTCGGCGATACCGACTTCCTGATCGACGAACAGGTCGACCGATTCCGTTTCGAGGAAGAGAACGAGCGGGTCATCACCGCCGGCGGACAGCCGGCGATCGGCCGGCCAATGCTGCTCGGAATCACGAAGGCGTCCCTCTCGACCGACTCGTTCGTGTCGGCGGCGTCCTTCCAGGAAACGACCCGCGTCCTGACGGAAGCTTCGATCTCCGGAAAGGTGGACAACCTGCGGGGCTTGAAGGAAAACGTCATCGTCGGGCGGCTGATCCCGGCCGGGACCGGCATGGAGTACTACCGCAACGTCGTTCTCGAGCGGGAGGAGATCCCGCAGGTCGAGGAGCCCGCCCTCGAGGACTTCCTGACCGATCCGGCCGAAGAGCTCGCTCTCGCGGAGGCCGACGCCGAGGTGGATGCCTCCGAAGAGGATTAGGCGAACATCTGGGGACAGACTTAAGTCTGTCCCCGGCTAACGGCTCGTTCGGGCCCGCCACCGCGGGCCCGAATTTTTTCTGTTAGTCTTTCTCTCTTCGGAAAAACCGTGAAGCTCCAGAAGGATCCGTTCGGCCGATCCCTGCTCCGTCGGCTCGCTCTACTCGCGGCGGCAGTTGTTTTCCCGGCGGCGGCATTTTCCGCCGAGCGCGCCGCCCCGGCCCGGATCGAGATCCCGACCGCCGACGCGTTCACGGAGAGCGAGCGCGCGGCGCTCGTCTCGTGGACGATGGCGCAGCCGCAGGTCCAGGCCGCCGTCGCGCGACATCGAACGCGGGTCCTTCGAGTCTGGTCGGATGTCGTCAAGGGAGAGGCGCGGCCTCAAAAGCGGGCCACGGTGCTCCTTCGCGACTACGACACCGGTTTCTCGCGCGAGATCTCCGTGGAACTTGCGAGCGGCCGGATCGAGATGCGCGAGTTGAATGGAGTCCAGCCGAGCGAGGAAGAGATCGAAGAAGGGATGGCGATCGTGCGGCGGGACCCGGCGCTAGCCCGATTCGTCGAGAACCCGCGGTTGAAGCTCATCGGAGGGTTTCACAACCGGAGCACCGTTCGGAACGACCCGTGTGCCGCGGAGGTCTGTCTCGAGTTCGCCTTCATGAAGCCGAACTACGAGGGACCGGCGCGATACGTCATCGTCAACCTGACCCGCGGCATCGTCGCGCACCACGACTTCCGGGGCGGCCGGCCGGGGGGATCGCCCGCGCGAATGACCGAAACGGCGGGTCGATGACCCTTCGACTTCTCCTTCGGTGGTCCTTCTGCGCGGTCGCTCTCGCCTTCGCCGCGACGAACCTCTTCGCTCAGTGTTCTCTCCCCGGGGCGACCCACCTGACCTGGCCTTCCACCGATCCCGTCTGGGACTTCTGCTTCCGGCTACCGAGCACGAGCTCGGGAGCGAACGGCTCGGGGCTCGAGCTCTCGGAAGTCCGGTACCACGGAACGTTGGTGATCGCCCGCGCCCACATCCCGATCCTGAACGTCAAGTACACCGCGAACCCCTCCGGCTGCGGCGGGCAGAATCTCTGCTACCGGGATTGGTTCTACACGCAGCAGCCGTTCGAGTGTGCGCCGACGACCTCGCCTTGGATCTGCACGGGAACGACGACGCCCGCCACCACGGTCTGCCAGCACCCGGGCTCCGACGCCGGCAGCTTCAACGGCGTCGCCGTGGAGAGTCTGCCGGACCGTTTGAAGCTCACCGCTCAGTGCTCCGCCGGCTGGTATCGATACATCCCCGTGTGGGAGTTCTTCGCCGACGGGACGATCCAGGCCCGTTTCGTCGCCACGTCGATCGACTCGACGTGCATCGCCTATACACACCACCACCACGCGTATTTCCGGTTCGACGTCGACGTCAACACGAGCGGCGGCAACTTCGTCGATCAGGTCCTCGGGGACGGGTCGACGCAGCGCGTCTCCTCGGAGCGGAGCTTTTCCGACACGAGCCCGTCCCGCGGAAAGTGGCGGATCGGCAGCCCGGGATCTCCCTACGCTGTGGAGATCACGCGCAATGCCGGAGATGGCGGCGCGGGAGACCCGCTCCCCATCCCCGACGATTTCCCGGTGGCCGACGCATGGGTCCTCGCCTATAACGCGTCCGAGATCTCCGACTACTCGAACACGGTCTCCGGGTGCGCGGCGAACATCGACGCGTGGGACAACAACGAAAACGTCAACGGCGCCGACGTCGTGCTGTGGGTCCGCGCGGCGGCTCTCCACATCGGCGAGCCCGGCGGCGAAGCGGCCGACTGCACGACGGTCGGGCCGACCATCCGCGTGCTTCCGGCTTCGCCTCCCGCGGCCGCGTTCCACACGCTCCCTCCCTGCCGGATCGTCGACACCCGCAATTCTCCCGGCCCCTATGGCGGGCCGGCTCTCGCCGCGGGGGACGTCCGGAGCTTCGTTCTGGCCGGTCAGTGTGGGGTCCCCCCGACGGCAAAGAGCGTGGCCGTCAACCTGACCGTCACGCAACCCTCCTCGGGGGGGCACATCACGGCGTTTCCGGCGGGCGGCGGAGCTCCGTCGACGAGCACCGTGAACTTCTCCGCCGGACAGACGCGCGCAAACAACGCGGTGCTCCCGCTCGGCGCGACCGGCGGTATCTCGGTCTCGAGCGTGCTATCGGCCGGCGGCGCCGTTCACCTGATCGTGGATGTGAACGGCTACTTCGAGTAGCGCGGCGCGGCTCGTCCCGGGAGGGCGGCGGGGGGCCTTCCTTCCCTTGACAAGGCCGGCGGGCTCCCGTAGGATTCGTGGGTTTTTCCCTCTGGCTCCGGCGGCCTCCCTCCCAGGGGCCCGCCCGGTCGGGTAAAAGCGGTTACGGTCGATCTCGGGCCCTTCCACGGCTCCGGGGGCCCGGGGTGACAGGAGAGTCGAT
>DASWDK010000127.1:0-8569 GCA_036395335.1 Thermoanaerobaculia bacterium | reverse complement strand
CAGATCTTCGACGAAGACCTGATCCTCCAGTACACCGAGAACAAGAGGCGCGGGCTTCAGCTCAAGGGACGCTACCGCGCGAAGGTGGATTACGCGATGGCGGAGCAGGGAGACGCGCTGACCGTGTCGATCACGGTCGACGAGGGGGCGAAGTTCGCCGTCGAGAAGATCGACATCGCGGGGAACGACGCGGTCTCCGACAAGCAGCTGAAGAAGCTTATGGTGACGCAGAAGAAAGGGCTGCCGCTCTTGCGCTCCGGCTACCTCGTCGACGAAGTCCTGAAGGACGACGTCGACGCGATGCTCGGCTACTACCAGACCCGGGGCTGGGTGAAGGCTCGGATCGCGGATCCGGCGATCACGGAGGGCTCGAGGCCCGACCGGTTGATCGTCAACGTGCACGTGACCGAAGGGCCGCGGGCGGTGGTCGAGAGCCGGAACGTGGTCGGCGCCGAGCACCTCTCCCCCGACGAGCTCGAGAAGATCCTCTCGGTCGATCCCGGAAAGCCGTTCAACCCGAATCAGGTCCGGCAGGACTCCTTCTCCCTGCAGAATCACTACCGCGACCGCGGCTGGCGGGAGGCTTCGGTCCGGGACACCTGGACGCTGTCGCCGGACGGAACTTCGGCGGACGTGGTGTACGACGTCGAAGAGGGGATGCGGTCCTTCTTCGGCAAGACGATCGTGCGCGGCAACACGCGGACCGGCACCGACCGGATCACGCGGCTCGTCACCTGGGACGAAGGAGACCCCTTCTCCGAGCAGAAAGTCCTGACGACACAGAGGAACCTGACCCGGACAGGGGTCTTCCGGCGCGTCGAGCTCCGCCCGCAAGCGGCGGATCCGGCGAACCAGACGCGACCCGTTGAGGTCGAGGTGCAGGAGGGACGGCCGCTCTCGCTGCTGTACGGCTTCGGCTATCAGTACGCGCCGGACGCACTCGAGAATCGCAGCGACCCGTTCGCGATCGTCGGCGTGTCGTACAACAACCTGTTCGGCACAATGCGCTCCGCTTCGATCGAAGTCCAGTACGCGCCGATCTCCGAACGCGGACGGGCGGTCCTGACGTTTCGCGAGCCGTTTCTCTTCAACCACGACATTCCTTTGAACGTCCTGGGTTTCTACATTCGGGAGCCGATCCAGAAGATCGACATCGAACGCGTGGGCTCGGTCGTCGAGTCTTGGAAGCTTTTCGGCCGTTATCTCAGACTGAGCATGCGCTACGAGTACCAGCGCATCTCCGCAGTCAACGCGAGCGATTTCTCGACCATCGAACGGGAGTTCAGCAAGTTCGATCGCCCGATACTCCAATCGGCGATCGGCCCAAATGCTTTCTACGACAGGCGCGACGACATCATCGATCCGCGGGGCGGCTACTACCTGACCGCCTCCTCGAAATACGCTTTCCCGCTTGCCAAGTGTCCGATCGCAAAAGTTGACAGCTGTTACGCGCACTACCTCAAGATGTCCGGGCAGGCTGCGCTCTTCCGGCCCTTCGGAGGCGGAGTCTTCGCGGTCTCCGCGCGCGCCGGCGCGATCTCCTCCTACGGCGAGGAAGAGGGTGTTCCGGTCCCGATCGCCGAGCGCTTCTTCGCCGGCGGCCGTTCGACGAACCGCGCGTTCGACACCGACCTGCTCGGAATCCCGGGTGAAACCGTCGATCCGGACACGCGGGCGACGGTCCACACGGACGGCGGCGTCGGCTCCTGCGCCGATACCTACCCGAATCGGACCGGTTACGACTGCGACGCCGGCCCGCGGATCGTCGGCGGGAACGGCTTTCTGGGATTCAACGCGGAGTACCGGTTTCCGATCTTCGGGAACCTGGGCGGCACGGTCTTCTACGACGCGGCACAGGTCTGGAAGCGGCCGGCCGACATCCGGGTCGCGCTTGAGGGGGACGACGGGCTGCGGCAGGGCTTCGGGGTCGGCCTGCGCTACATGACGCCGATCGGCCCGGTACGCGTCGAGTACGGATGGCCCTTGGATGCCCGGAAAGTCCCGTTCAACGTGATCCTCGTGGACAAGAACGGAAAGCCGGTCGAGGATGAAAATGGAAAGCCGGTCGTGCTCGAAAAAGCCACCCGCAAGGAGACTGGAAGGTTCTTCTTCTCGATCGGGTACCCGTTCTAGCTCACCAGCTTTTCGAGCTCTCGGCGCGCCCGCTCTCGGTCTCGCGCCTTGCGCACCATCACGAGAATCGTGTCGTCCCCGGCGATCGTGCCGGCGAGCTCCGGCCGGCGCGCCTCGTCGATCGCGATCGCCACGGCGTTCGCGCGCCCCGGCAGCGTGTTGATGAGGAAAAAGGCTTCTCCGGCGGCAAGCGCCGTGACGAACTCCCGAAAGGCGTTGCGCAGGTTTTCCTCCGAAGAGGGCGTGCCAGCTGGCGTTCCGTTCGGGATCGCGTAGCGATAAGCGCCGGTCGAATCCGCGACTTTGACCAGACCGAGCCGTTTCACGTCCCGGGACACGGTCGCTTGAGTCACGGCGGCGCCGCGCCGGCCGAGCTCCCGCGCGAGCTCCTCCTGCGTCCCCACGAGATGGCCGGACACGATCTCGAGGATGGCGCGCTCCCGGGCCGGCTTGTTCACGGGATCTCCCCGGAGACGAGTCGGCCTTCCCGGTGTGCCCGGTAGATCGGCGGCGCCTCGCGGCGCTCGAGCCATGCCCGGGCCGCCTCGATCTCCCTCTCCGCAAGCCCGATCTGCGTCGAGACGGCTTCCGGCGCCGGTCCGCCCTCGGAGCGGCGGGACCGGACGGATCTTTCGGGCGTGAGAAACGCGGCCACGTCGGCGCCGGCGTCCGGGCAGAGGGATCGCAAGACTTCGAGGGGCAGCCCGGCAAGAGAAACGCCGCGTTTCTCCGCCTCTCGCACCGCGCGGCCGGCCTGCTCGTGAGCGGTGCGGAACGGGACGCCTCTGCCGACGAGATGGTCGGCAAGGTCGGTCGCGGTCGCGTGCCCTCGTGCGAGCGCGCCGGACAGTCGCTCGCGATCGAAGACGAGGCCGGCCGACACGCGGCGCGTCGCTTCGAGGCATGCGCGGGTCGTGTCGAGGGCATCGAAGACGGCTTCCTTGTCCTCCTGGAGGTCGCTGTCGTACGCGAGCGGAAGGCCCTTGAGAAGGACGAGGAGCGCGGTCAGATCCCCGATCACGCGGCCGGCCTTTCCTCGGACGAGCTCGGCCGGCTCCGGGTTCCTCTTCTGCGGCATGAGGCTCGAACCCTTCGCGACGGAGTCGTCCAGGAAAGCGAAGCCGAACTCCTGCGAGGTCCAGAGGACGACCTCCTCGGCCCAGCGCGAGAGGTGCACGGCCGTCAGAGCGCACGCGAAAGCCGCCTCGACGGCGAAATCGCGGTCGGCGACGGCGTGGATGCTGTTGGCGAAAACCTCTTCGAACCCGAGCAGTCGGGCCGTCCGGCCGGGCTTGATCGGGTGGGGCGTTCCCGCGAGCGCCGCCGCGCCGAGCGGGGAGATCCCCGCGCCGGCGTGGGCGCGCTCGAAGCGGCGACGGTCCGCGGCGATCGACCAGAAGTGCGCCAGAAGGTGGTGGGCGAGGCTCACGGGCTGCGCGCGCTGGAGGTGCGTGTATCCGGGCATCCAGGTCTCCCGGTGCGCGCGAGCCGCGGTCAGCCAGGTCTCCTCGAGCGCCAGCAATGCTTCGACGATCTGCTCGATCGCTTCGCGGGCGAAGAGACGCAGCGCGGTCGCGGTCTGGTCGTTGCGGCTGCGCGCGGTGTGCAGGCGACCCGCGGGTTCGCCGACGCGGCCGAAGAGCTCTCTTTCGATCCAGGAGTGGACGTCCTCGTCGTCGCCTTCGACCGCGAGCCTTCCTTCCTCGAGAGCGGTCAGGAGGGACGAGAGCCCCGAAAGGATCGCGGCGCCGTCGTCGGGCGAGAGGACGCCGGTCTCCCGAAGCATCCGCGCGTGAGCGAGACTTCCAACGAGGTCATGTCGGACGAGCCGGCGATCGAACGCCAGCGAAGACGTGAAGCGGTGGATGTCGGGATCGAGCTCGCGCTCGAACCGCCCGCCCCAGAGCTTCCGCGGGCGCGGCGGAGCCGCCGTGGATCGCTCGTCGTTCACTCGCTCGTGACCGGTGCCGGCTCCGGCGCAGCGGAGGCGGTCTCACGGCGGACGGCCGCCACGACCCGCGTCGGCAGAGCCCACAGGTTGTTGAAACCGCCCGCGTCCTTCTGGTCGTAGACGCCGTCCTCGCCGAACGTCGCCAGATCCTGCCGATAGAGCGAATACGGCGAGGTCCGGGCGATCGCGAGGCAGAACCCTTTGAAGAGCTTCAGCCGTACGCGGCCACTGACCCATCGGTGAGAGCTCTCGAGGAAGGCGTCGAAGGACGCACGCAGTGGAGAGTGCCAGAGCCCGTTGTAGACGAGCTCCGCGTAGCGCGGCGAGATCGTTTCGCAGAAGTGTTGCGTCTCCCTGTCGAGCGTCAGCGATTCGAGGTCCCGAAGAGCCGCCGTGAGCACGGTTCCGGCCGGAGTCTCATACACCCCGCGGCTCTTCATTCCGACCAGGCGGTTCTCGACGAGATCGGTCCGCCCGACTCCGTGCGCACCCGCAAGCGCGTTCAGAGTCGCCACGAGCTTTCCCGGCTCGAGCCTCCGGCCGTTCACGGCGACCGGAAATCCTCGCTCGAACTCGATCTCGACGAACTCCGGCTCGTCGGGTGCCTGCGCGGGATCGCGCGTCGTCTGGAACATGTCGTCGGGAGGCGCGACGGCGGGGTCCTCCAGAATGCCGCCCTCATACGACGTGTGCCAGAGGTTCTGGTCGATCGAGTACGGCTTCGCCGCCGTGACGGGGACGGGAATGCCGTGCCGTGCGGCATAGGCGATCTCGTCCTCGCGCGACTTGAGGCTCCATTCGCGCCACGGCGCGATGATCGGGAGCTCCGGCGCGAGGGCGCGGTAGGCGAGCTCGAACCGGACCTGGTCGTTTCCCTTTCCGGTACAGCCGTGCGCGAGCGCGTCGCAGCCCGTCTCTTTCGCGACTTCGACCTGGACTCGCGCGATGAGAGGCCTCGCGAGCGCCGTACCGAGCAGATAGCGGCCTTCGTAGATCGCGCCCGCGCGGAGCGCCGGAAAGACGTGGTCCGAAACGAAGACGTCGGCGACGTCGACGACGCGGCACTCGATCGCGCCACTCGCGAGAGCCTTCCGCTCGACTGCGGCGAAGTCGTCGACCTGCCCAACGTTCGCCACGACCGCGACGACCTGGCAGCCGTACGCCTCGCGCAGCCAGGGAATGATGACAGACGTGTCGAGCCCTCCGGAGTACGCCAGGGCCACCTTCCCGACTTTCACGCGATCTCCCTTCCTTTCTCCGATAGCGTCGCCGGCGGCGAGACCGAGCCGAGCGCTCCGTCGAGGATCCGGACTGCCGCGTCCACCTCCGCCGCGGAGACGACCAACGGGGGGGCGAATCGCAGCGTCTTCGGCCGTACGGCGTTCACGAGAAGTCCTCGCGCGAGACACGCCTCGACGACCGGCGCCGCATCGATCGCGAGGTCGGCGCCGACGAGCAGGCCCGCGCCGCGGATCTCTCCCAAGAACGGCTGGCTCGCCCGCAGCGATTCGAGCCGGTCGACGAGACGCGCGCCCATGGCTCGCGCGTTCTCGACGAGACCTTCCCTTTCGATCGCGTCGACCACTGCGCAGATCGCGGCGGAGGCGAGAGCGTTGCCACCGAACGTCGAGCCGTGGTCCCCCGGGACGAAATGTGCCGCGGCGCTCTCCGTGGCGAGGACGACTCCGGCAGGAACTCCGCCGGCCACGCCTTTGGCGAGCGCCACGACGTCGGGTCGGACCCCGGAGTGCTCGAAGGCGAACATCCTCCCGGTGCGCCCGATCCCCGTCTGGACCTCGTCGAAAAGGAGAAGCAGATCGTTCTCGTCGGCGAGCGCGCGCAGGCCCGCGAGGTACCCCGGAGACGCGGGAAAGATGCCGCCCTCTCCCTGCACCGGCTCGACCAAGATCGCGACGGTCGAGTGCGTGACTGCTCCGCGCATCGCCTCGAGGTCGTTGTAGGGGACGAACCGAAAGCCGGCCGGCATCGGCTCGAACCCCTGCCGGTAACGTGCGTTTCCCGTGGCCGCGAGGGTCGCGAGCGTGCGGCCGTGAAACGAGTTGTCGGTCACCAGGATCTCGTGAGAGTCCGGTCCCCGGACCGCTTTCCCGCGCTTTCGGGCAAGCTTGATCGCAGTCTCGTTCGCTTCCGCGCCGCTGTTGCAGAAGAACGCCCGGGGGAGGCCGGAAAGAGCGGCGAGCCGCCTCGCCGCCTCGACCTGCTCCGGGATCTGGTAGAGGTTCGAGACGTGGACGTAGCGCCCCGCTTGTTCGGAGAGCGCGCGAACGAGCGCCGGGTGGGCGTGGCCGAGGCTCGACACCGCGATTCCGCCGATGAAGTCCAGGTACTCGCGGCCCTCCAGGTCGAACAGCCGGACGCCCCGTCCGTGCGAGAACGCGACCGCGGCGCGCTTGTAGTTGCGGAAGAGGACGCGGTCGGCTTCCCGGATCACCGAGGCGGTGTCGGCGAGCGAGTGCTTCTCGATCATGCGGGGGAGAGGAGCGCCATGGGCTCCGGCGCGACCGCGTGGATCATCGTGCCGATCCCCGACCGCGTGAAGAGCTCGACCAAGAGCGAATGCGGTGTCTCGGCGCCGACGATGTGCGCGGAGGGGACGCCTCCTTCGACGGCCGCGAGCGCGGCTTCGACCTTCGGGATCATTCCGCGGGAAACGACCCCGCCGGAGAGGAGCGTGCGTGCTTCCTCCGGCGAGAGCTCCGAAAGGAGCTCTCGTCCCCCCGCGATTTCCCGATAGATGCCGGGAACGTCGGTCAGCAGAACGAGCTTGTCGGCGGCGACCGCGACGGCGAGCGCGGCCGCCGCGGTGTCGGCATTCACGTTGTACGCGTGTCCTTCCGGCCCGACGCCGAGCGACGCGACGACCGGAAGGAAGCCTTCTCCGAGCAGGACTTCCACGATGCGCGGCTCGACCCGGGCGACCTCGCCGACGAAGCCGAGCTCCGAAGCGCGTTCGTGCGGCCTCGCGTGAAGGACGCGCGCGTCTTTCCCGGAGACGCCGACGGCGCGGCCCCCCGCATGGGCGATCCGGTTCACCAGCCGCTTGTTCACCGCGCCGCCGAGGACCCGCTCGACGATCTCCATCGTCCCGGCATCGGTCACCCGGAGGCCGTCGATGAATTCCGAGGATCCTCCCGCGTTCTGGATCTCGCGGGTGATTTCCGGGCCACCGCCGTGCACCAGGATGGGTCGGACCCCGGCCTGCTGCAGCAGGACGAGGTCCTCGGGAACCGTTCCGGCCGCGGCGGAGTCGACGGCGCTGCCGCCGAATTTGACGACGACCGTCTTGCCCCGCCACGCGGCGACGTAGCGCAGCGCCTGCGCGAGCGAGGACCCGATGGCGTCGGGATTGGCCGAAAAGCCGTTCCAGGTTCCGCTCATGTGGTGTAGCTCCCGTTGATTCGCACGTACTCTTCGGAGAGATCCGAGGTCCAGACGCAGGCATTGCCGATCCCGAGCCCGAGACCGATCCGGATCGCGATCTCCTTTTCTTCGAGTATGGCCGCGGCGTCGTCCCAAACGCCGGGGACACCGAGCCCGCCGCGAACGACCGCAACGCCTCCGAAGGAGACGTCGGTCGTCTCCTCGGCCATCTCCACGCCGGAGCGTCCGAGCGCCGCCAGGATCCTTCCCCAGTTCGGCTCGGCCCCGTGGAGGGCGGTCTTGACCAAGAGAGAGTTCGCGACCGTCATGGCCGCCTGGTGTGCCTCGGCGTCGGAGAGCGCACCGTCGACCGTGATCGACACCAGCTTGGTCGCGCCTTCTCCATCGCGGACGACCATCCGAGCGAGCTCCGAGGCGACCGCGGTGAGTCCGGCCGTGAAGCGCGACAGAGACTCCCCGTTGGTGATCGAAGGGCCGCTGGCGCGGCCGTTCGCGAGCGCGAGCACGGTGTCGTTCGTGCTCGTGTCGCCGTCGACGGTGATCGAGTTGAACGATTCACCGACCGCCCGCGTCAGAGCCCGCCGCAGGACCGCGGAGGGGAGGGCGGCGTCGGTCGTCACGAAACAGAGGGTGGTCGCGAGGTTGGGGTGGATCATGCCCGCGCCCTTTGCCATCCCTCCGATCGTCACTTCGACCCCGTCGATCTCGAGCTGCACGGCGCAAGTTTTTGCGAAGCGGTCCGTCGTTCGGATGGCTTCGGCGGCCGCGCTCCCTCCCTCGGCGGAAAGATCGGCAGCGGCTCGCGGGATGCCCCGGCGGATGGCGTCCATCGGAAGGGGAACGCCGATCACCCCGGTCGAAGCGACGAGGACGAGCCCGACGTGGAGGCCGAGCGCTTCGCCCGCGATTCGCGCCATCTCGGCGGCGTCGGTGAGTCCCGGCTCCCCGGTGCAGGCGTTGGCATTGCCGCTGTTGAGGACGACGCCGGCGGCCCGTCCCCCGGTGGCGGCCAGGTGGGCGCGGCTGGTGGTGACCGGGGCCGCCACGACGAGGTTCTGGGTGAAGACCGCGGCGGTGGGCACC
>DASWDK010000126.1:0-5828 GCA_036395335.1 Thermoanaerobaculia bacterium | reverse complement strand
CAGAGCAAGGTGGCACCTGGCCTACGGCAAGAGATCCTTCGCTGCGCTCAGGATGACGCCGCGCCCCGCGCGGCGTCACTTTTTCTTGTGAATGTCGGGCGAGACGGCGTAGCGGAACTGATCGCGCGGCAGCCGGATGTTCAGATGACCCACCTTGTTGCGAAGGGTGTTGCGATGGATTCCGAGAGAAGACGCCGCGCGGCCGAGATTTCCGGACGATCGCTTGACCGCACCCACGATGTACTTTTTCTCGAACTCCTTCTTGGCGAGATCGAGCGAGATGCCGTGGGCGAGGAGCTCTTCGATGACTTGCTGGAGCTGCGAGTCCAGATTCACGTCGGCCTCCGCGAAACGAGATTGGCGTTCGGGAAGGCGCGCATCTTAGCAAACGAAATTCGCGGCGAGAAGAGTCGGATCAAAACTCTCGCCGGGCATCGGATCGCCCTGAGAAATGATTTTCCGTGCCAGCGTGGGTTCGTCTTCCCGGCGGCGTCGGACCTCCGCGGCCGAGCGAAGCACGCCGCGGCGAGCTGGACGGCGAAGGGACGAAAAAAAGAAGAGGCGCCGGCCGCCTCTCCTGAAGTTTTTCGGAATGACCGGGAGAATTACTTGAGCTCGACCTCGTCTCCCACTTCGATCAACCGGTAGGAGTCGGTCACCCGACCGACGGCCCAGCGGTCGCCAACCGCGAGAATTCCGATCTCTCCCAGATACGTGCGCGGTATGAACACCCCGGCAGGAGGTGGCACGTTGACCCAGTACGCTCCGACGGGCCGGATGCCGTACTCGCGCCCCACGGCGTATCGATAGATCGTCAAAAAGTCGCCCGGCTCGAGCCCGTCGGCCACGCCCAGGTCGACCAAGACCGTGTGGTCCGCCCCCACCGCCACGATCCCGTCCTTCGTGTAGACGATCCGACCCCGCACCTTTCCCGAGGGCGGGTCACCGGCCCGGGCGGGGGCTGTCTTACGAGCGAGGGGGATCGGGATCGGCTCGAATGGCTTCAGGAAGGAGCCGCTCGGGATGTCCGTGCAGGAGCCCGAGACGCTGGCGGTCGCCGTTCGGGCCTCGACGCTCTCGATGACCGCTCGCCCGCGATACTGGTAGAACCGACCGAGATCCTTCCCAGTGACGGGATGCACGACGACCTGCTCGGGCGTGATCAGCCAAAACTCGTCACCGACTTTGAACCCATGGTCGTAGCCCGCGTTCAGGTAGAGCCGATCGCTCGTGGCGAAGTCGATCTGCTCCGCGACGCTCTCGGCGCCGATGACTTTCGCCGAGAAAGACTCGTTCAGATCCCCGAGGTAGCCGAAGCAGTGGAGATCGCTCTCGTAGCCGACGGGCTGAGGAGCCAGCTCGACGCCGGGCCTCGGCTGGGCCTGGGTCACGGTCTCGGTGGGTGGCGCCACCACGACGGTGCCGCCCGGAACCTCCCTCTTGGGAGGCGGCGGAGCCTGAGCAACGGCGGTCGCGGCGACCAGGATTCCGACAAAGAGGGCGCCAGAACGAACGGGCGGACGCATGGCGGCTCCTTAAGAAGTTCGGAGAGACACTGCTTCTGACTTAAAGTACGCCTGCCTTCGAAAACTGTCAACGAAGCCCGCGCAAAACCGGCGCAAGCGGTCACGGTCCGGCCTGACATTCCCAGGCGCGGAGCGCGGAAGGATCCCCTCTTATTGGACTTTGGACTTCGGACTCCGGCTCGCCGCCGTCGCGGCGGCGGCCGGCTTTTCGGGCCGAGCGCCCCGGGCCTTTCGCGCGTACTCGCTCCCCGGGTATTCGGCCATCAGCCTCGCGTAGTACCGATCCGCCTCTTCGCGACGACCGAGCTTTTGCAGAGTGCGGGCCGAATAGAAGTAGAGCTTGTCGCGGGCGCCGTACTCCGGATATCTCTGCTCGAGATCCGTGAAGCGGGCGAGCGCCGCCGTCGAAGAACCCTTGCGCATGTAGAAGTAGCCGACGCTAAACTCGTGCTCGGCGAGGCTGTCTGTCAACACCCGAACTCTTTCCCTTGCGGCGCCCGCGAACCCGGAGGTCGGGTACTCGCGGATGAGGGCACGGTACTGGTCGATCGCCTCGGTCGTCGAGGTCTGATCCCGATCGGGTCGCTCGATTTCCCTGTCGTAGGTCAACGCGAACTGATATCGGGCGTAATCGCGGCGGGGAGCGCCGGGATAGCGATTCAGGTAGTCGCGATATCGGAATCGGGCCTCCGTGTACCCGCTCGTCCCGCCCTGCTTGAAGAAGGAGTCCGCGACGAGCAGGAGCGCGTCGCGCCCCAGCGGATCATTGGGATACGTCTCGAAGACGAAGGTCAGGTACTTGCGCCCGAGGTCGTACTTCTTCTTCTCGACCAGGCCCTTTCCCTTCTCGAAGAGCGCCTCTTTCGGCTTTGCGAGCAGCTCCTGTGTCAACTTGTCCGGCTTCTTCGATCCGGAGCAGGCCACCAGGACGAGAAGCGCCAGGAGGACGGCTCCCCACTTCGTCCCGATCGTCGATCGAACCGGCCGTTTCATCTCTTCACGCTCGGACGACTTCGGCGGCGGCGCGCAATCGTCCGATCGCCGCGACCGGGTCGCTCGCTCCGTAAATCGCCGTTCCGGCGACCAGAATTTCCGCTCCGGCGGCGGCGAGAGAGCCTGCGTTCTCCGTATCGATTCCTCCGTCCACCTCCACGGTCGGGCGGACGCCGGCGTCCAGGGCCTCCGCGCGAAGCCGCCGGACTTTTTCGACCGAGCCGGGCAGAAAGGCCTGTCCTCCCCAGCCGGGGTTGACGGACATGACGACGGCGAAGTCGAGGTCGAACCAGCACGCGGACAGCGCGCCGGGCGGCGTGCCCGGGTTGAGCACCGCGCCCGCCCTCGCTCCCGCCTTCCGAATGGCGGAGAGACAGCGCTGCAGGTGCCGCGTGGCTTCGACGTGGACGGAGACCCAGTCCGCCCCGGCGTCGAGATACTCGGCGAGCGTGCGCTCGGGCGTTTCGATCATCAGGTGAACGTCGAGCGCGAGCCGCGTTGCCGCGCGCAGCGAGCGAACGACCGGCGGTCCGATCGTCAGGTTCGGGACGAAGTGCCCGTCCATGACGTCCACGTGGACGAGGTCGGCGCCTCCTTCTTCGGCGATCGAAAGCGCGTCGGCGAGCCGCGCGAAGTCCGCCGCGAGCAGCGACGGCGCGATGCGGAGAGCGCTCACGACGCTGGAGGGATCGCCGAAGCCGATTGCGAAACGGTCAGCGATACGACGTCCCGCCGGGAGAGCGGATAGCCGGCGGGCGGGAATTGTTTCAGGACGGTGTTGGGCGCCACGCCCTCGTACGCTTCGTACCGCGCGCTTCCTACCCGAAAACCGAAGGTCTCGAGCCGGGCGCGGACCTTGTCCGCGTCCTTGCCGACGAAGTCCGGCATCACGAAGCGGAGTTCCGGCATCCCGCGGTTCGTCAGGACCTCGACTGCATTTCCCTTCGTCGCCGGCGTGTCGGGCTCGGGGTTCTGCGCGACGATTCCAGTCGGCGCCTCCGCGTCGCGATACCAGGAGACGGCTCCGAGCTGAAGCGACTCGCGCGCGAGCTTCAATGCAGCGGCGCGCGGGGCGAGTCCGGCCAGGTCGGGAACCTGGAGCTCACGGGGGCCGAGCGAGAGGACGAGGCGCAGGACCTGCCCGGGCTTCGCGAGCGAGCCGGCCTCCGGCTGCTGGAGAAGGACGCGATGGCGCGGCACCCGATCGTCGTACCGCGCGCGGGACGCCTGCTCTTCGATTCGCAGGCCGACGTCGTGCGCGATGCGGATGGCCTCGGGAACCGACTTGCCGGCAAGGTCCGGGACGGTCACGGAGCGGCCGACGATCGAGGCGCGGAACGACAGCCAGGCCGCGAAGAGGAAAGCCGCGACGAGCAGGGCGCCGTACAGCAGCCGGAAGAGGACTCGCGGCACGGGCCAGAAGCTAGCACACCCGGGAATCGGGAATCGGTGCGGAGGTTGACACGCGGGCCTCGCATTTGCACACTGCGTTCTTCCATGCCACGAAATGCTCGAGACCCCGAAAGACCGGCCTGGTTCTCCGACCGTCGGTTCAAAAAAGTCGACCTCCACTGCCACTCCGTCTACTCGACGTTCAAATACTTCCGCATCGCCAACACGCGCGACTCCTATAACCGACCCGAGGACGTCTACCGGCTGGCCAAGCAGCGGGGCATGGACTACGTCACGTTGACCGATCACGACTCGATCGACGGATGCCTGTATCTGCTCGACAAACACCCGGACTTAGACGACTTCTTCATCTCCGAGGAGGTGGAGACGTGGTTCCCCGACACGCGACAGCGGATTCACGTCAACGTCTTCGCCATCGACGAGAAGCAGCACGCGGAGATCCAGCGGCGGCGAGAAAACATCTTCGACGTCCACGAGTACATCCGAGACGAGAAGATCCTCGCCTCTGTGAACCACATGTTCCAGAACTACCGGATGCGCAACTCGCCGCGGCAGTACTTCGAGGAGATGCTCCGGATGTTCGACGTGTTCGAGGTCAAGAACGGAGCGATGGCGTCGCAACACAACCGGCTCGTCGAAGACCTGATGGCGGTCGTGCGCGAGAAGCGCGGCGACGTCTCGCTCGTCGCGGGCTCGGATGCGCACACCCTCGGGCCTCTTGCCCGCGTCTACACCGTCGCCGAGGCCGAGTCGGTCCCGCATTTCCTCGAGAAAGTCCGGCTCGGAGAGTGCCTGGTGTGGGGCAGCGAGATGGGCTTTCGGGTTCTCCTCTCCGACGTCTACCGGATGGTCTTCCGATACTACGGTAGCGTCCGCGATCTGAAGAACCCCGAGTTCACGCGCGGCGAGAAAGCGCGCCACCTCGCTCTCGCGGCGATGGGCGCTCCGTTCTCGGCAGCCGGCGTCCCGCTCGCGATCACCTCGTTGAACTACGTCAAGCAGATCTTCGTGTCCCGTCGGATCGGGCAGGAATTGATGGAGCATCTCGAAGACGGGAAGCCGTCGTAGGGTCAACGCCGAATTGCTGAATTCAGCGATTCCACGCTGACCCTAGAATTCTGGCGTGAAGGCCTCGCGGGTTTCCGTCGACGACCTGCCGCTCGGCGCACATCAATCGATCGCCGGAGGAACTCCCCGTGCGGTCGAGCGCGGCCTCGAAGTCGGCTGCCGCGTCCTCCAGATCTTCGTCAAGAACAGCAACCGCTGGGCGGGGCGGCCGATCGACCGACCCGAAGCGCGCGCGTTCCGCTCCGCGACTCGCGGCGCCGGGCTCGCGCGGGTGGTGGCTCACACGTCCTACCTGATCAACCTCGCCTCTCCCGTCGCGGAGCTGCGACGGCGATCGATCGAGGCGCTGGCGGAGGAGATCGAACGGTGTCGGCGGCTCGGCATCTTGGACCTCGTCCTTCACCCGGGCGCGCACTGCGGAGAAGGCGAATCCGCCGGCGTCGCGCGGATCGCCGCCTCGCTCGATGACGTCTTCGATCGTACGGCCGGCGCCCGAGTCCGGATCCTTCTCGAGACGGCGGCGGGTCAAGGCTCGTGCGTCGGGCACCGATTCGAGCACCTGCGGGACATCCTCGGCGCGGTCCGAACGCCGTGGCGGGTCGCCGCGTGTTTCGACACGTGCCACGTTCATGCGGCCGGCTACGACATCGTGAGCGCACAGGGCTACGCGGAGACGATCGCCGACTTCGACCGCACGGTCGGGCTCTCCCGCCTCGCGGCGATCCACGTCAACGACTCGAAGAAGCCGCGCGGCTCGCGCGTCGACCGCCACGAGCACATCGGCCGGGGGACGATCGGCCGCCGCGGCTTCGTGAACCTCATGACCGA
>DASWDK010000125.1:0-5323 GCA_036395335.1 Thermoanaerobaculia bacterium | reverse complement strand
GTCCAGGCTGCGCCAGGCTTCCGATCGCTCTGCCGGCCAGGGCAGCGCGTCCGGGCGGTCGCGCAGGACGAAGAGCGTCGGCTTCTCCGGAAACGCAACGAGCACGAACGCGGGGCGCAGGCGCGAGAGCTCTTCCAGCGCCGCCCGCGCCTCGCCGGCGGAGGCGAACTCGCGCGTCTCGAAGAAGTCGCTCGCGGCGTAGACGAGGTGGCCGGGGTTCCAGTCCGGGAGTCCGGAGAGGATACGGTGAACCGGGCGGACGACGAGGCCGGGAGAGCCGGCGTCCAGAATCGCGCAAAGCTTGTACTTCGCGCCGCTGAACTTCGCCGTAGCCGGATCTTTCGAGTACTCGACTGCCGCTTCGAAGAGGTCCTCTCCCTCCGCCAGGATCGCCTCCACGTTCTTCACCAGTCCCTGCATCTCGACGTGCGCCGCGAAGTCGGTGATCCGGTAAGCGTCGTGCCGCACGCCCGCGGAGTCGAGCGCCGTGAGATCGGGCCGCCGGGTCGTCGCGAGACGAGCGGAGAGGGGAGCGCGGGTCAGAAAGAGCGCGGGCGTGAAGTCGGACCGGAGAGACTTCACGAGCGCGAGCGATCTCTCCCGACGAGCCCGATCCGGCTCTTCCAGGCGGAGGAGCGAGCCCTTCCCGGCTTCCTCGAGCCGCACGAGGCCGACGAGCGCGTCGCGGACGAGCGTCGCGCCATCGTCAACGAAGGTCTGCCGGTAGCTCCAGAGGCCGGGCCGGCGCTCTTTGTCGAGGATCCCGCCGGCGAGCCAGTTCTTGAGGGTGGTTGCGGCCGCTTCCGGATCCTCGGCCGACGTCAGGCGCGCGATGTTCCCGGGCGCGGGCGGCGGGGCCGCAGCGGCCGCGTCGGTGTCTTGGGGCGGAGCGATCAGCGAAGCCAACCCTCTCTCCGCGATCGTCGCGCGCGAGTAGCGGATCGAGCGGAATGGACGCAGCTCCACGGCGGCGCGATTCTAAAGCGGGAGTTACACTCTTTCGCAGTGATCACGATCGCGCGCGCGGTCGACGGCTTCGAGGGATACATCGCCGACGCGCGGCGATTTTCCGAGCGGACCGTCCGCGCCTATCGGAGCGATCTCGACCGGTTTGCGAACTTCTGGGAAAGAGACTTCGGCGAAGGCAGCGCCTCGACGACTCCGCTCTCCCGCGTCGACGTCCTTGCGGTGCGGTCCTACCTGGCATCGCTCCATCGCGCCCGTCTCGCGAGCCGGTCGCTCGCACGCCACCTCTCGACGCTGCGCTCCTTCTTCCGGTGGGCGTGTCGCGAGGGGCACCTCGAGAAGAACCCGGCGCGGGCGCTCCCTTCGCCGCGCCTCCCGCGAACACTTCCCCGGGCTATGACGCTGCCCGACACGGAGCGCCTTCTCGCCGCCGACGAGGACGGACCGTTCCCGGAGCGCGACCGCGCTCTCTTCGAGCTCCTCTACGCGACCGGTTTGCGGGTCTCCGAAGCGGCCGGTCTCGACCTCGAAGACGTCGACTTCGCATCGCGGCTCGCGCGGGTCGTCGGAAAGGGGAACAAGGAGCGGATCGCGCCGTTCGGCGAGGAGGCCGGTGAGGCGCTCGCGTCGTACCTTCCCGAGCGTGTGAAGCGGCGGCGGGAGAGCCGCGCTCGAGAGCTCGAGGCCGACGAGCCGCTCTTCGTCAACGCGCGGGGCGGCCGGCTGACGACGCGGTCGATGGCGCGGCTGCTGAAGCGCCGTCTGCGCGCCGCCGGACTCCCCGCGGAGATCTCGCCCCACGCTCTGCGGCACTCGTTCGCCACGCATCTGCTCGAGGCGGGAGCGGACCTGCGCGCCATCCAGGAGCTTCTCGGCCATGCGTCTCTGTCGACGACCCAGAAATACACGCACCTAGACGCCGCACGGTTGAAGGAGGTCTATCGCCGGGCCCACCCGAAGGCGTGAGGGAAAACGCGGTATTCTCATTTTCGAATGAATCCGGGCGAAAAATGGCATTCCACAACCATCGTCTGCGTCCGCCACAACGGAAAAGTGGCGATGGCCTCCGACGGGCAGGTCACCCTCGGCACCACGATCATGAAGAAGACCGCGGCCAAGATCCGCCGGCTCGCGGGCGGCGACGTGCTGGCGGGATTCGCGGGTTCCTCGGCCGACGCGTTCGCCCTCTTTTCCCGGTTCGAGGCGAAGCTCGACGAGTATCGCGGAAACCTGGAGCGCGCCGCGATCGAGCTCGCGAAGGACTGGCGGACCGACAAAATGCTGCGCCAGCTCGAGGCGCTCCTGATCGTGGCGGACCGGAACGCCTCGCTGCTCCTGTCCGGAACGGGAGACCTCATCTCTCCGGAGGAGGGCATCCTCGCCGTCGGATCGGGCGGCCCGTACGCGCTCGCGGCCGCGCGGGCGTTGCTCAAGCACTGTTCGAACCTCTCGGCCGGGGAGCTCGCGCGCGAGTCGCTCGCAATCGCGGCTCAGATCGACATCTACACGAACGACAGCATCACGCTGGAGGAGCTCTGAGGTGGTCTTCCTGATGCCCGGCGAAACCGCTCCGGGCGAGACGGCGGCACCCGCCCCGAAGGTCCGATCTTCCGCCGGCGCCCGTACCCCGCGCGAGATCGTGGGGGAGCTCGACAAGTACGTCATCGGCCAGGGCCGCGCCAAGCGGGCGGTCGCGATCGCGCTGCGGAACCGGTGGCGTCGCCAGCAGCTCGATCCGGAGATGTCGCGGGAGATCCTCCCCAAGAACATCCTGATGATCGGCCCGACCGGCGTCGGCAAGACGGAGATCGCGCGGCGGCTCGCGAGGCTGGCCGATGCACCGTTCCTGAAGGTCGAAGCCTCGAAGTTCACCGAGGTCGGCTACGTCGGCCGCGACGTCGAGTCCATCATCCGCGACCTGACCGAGGTCGCCGTCCAGATGGTGCGCGACGAGAGGACCGCCGAGATCCGCGACCGCGCGAAGGCGCGCACCGAGCAGCGGCTGGTGGAGCTCCTGATGCCGTCGTTCTCCGACTCGGACATCGAGGAAGCGCGGAACCGGCTCCGGTCTCTGCTTCGCGAGGGGCGGCTCGAGGAGCGCCTGGTCGAGGTGGAGGTGATGGACAAGACGTTCCCGTCCTTCGAGATCGTGACCGACAAAGGCGTCGAGGAGATGGACATCAACGTCAAGGAGATGCTGCCCGGTCTCTTCGGCGGCAAGAAGAAGCGGCGCAAGACGACGGTCAAGGACGCGCGCGAGATTCTCCAGGCGGAGGAGGAAGGGCGGCTGGTCGATGCGGGTCAGGTGGCACGCGAGGCGGTCGACCGCGCGCAGTCGAACGGCATCGTTTTCTTGGACGAGATCGACAAGGTGGCCGGCCGCGAGTCGGGAAGGAGCGGCCCCGACGTCTCGCGCGAGGGTGTTCAGCGCGACCTTCTCCCGATCGTGGAGGGAACCGTCGTCAACACCAAGTACGGTTTCGTCAAGACCGACCACATCCTGTTCATCGCGGCCGGCGCGTTCCACGTCTCCAAGCCGTCGGATTTGATCCCGGAGCTCCAGGGACGCTTTCCGATCCGCGTAGAGCTCGACTCGCTGACCGAAGGGGATTTCGTCCGGATCCTGACCGAGCCGGAGAACGCGCTCTTGAAGCAGTACCGCGCGCTCCTCTCGGCGGAAGAGGTCGATCTGACTTTCTCCGACGAAGCGGTCCGCGAGATCGCCCGCGATGCCGAGCGCGTCAACCGTGCCCTCGAGAACATCGGCGCACGGCGGCTCCACACGATTCTCGAGCGGCTTCTCGAAGACATCTCGTTTGCCGGACCGGAGAACGCCGGCCGCGCGATCTCGATCGGAGTGGAGGACGTCCGGGCCGCGCTCGCCGATCTGGTCCGCGACGAGGACCTGTCCCGTTACGTCCTGTAAGAAGCGCCGGCTCGGGCGAGCTGCGCTCGCCGTTTTGCTGCTTCCGCTCGCTCTCGCCTGCGGCAAGAAGGGGGATCCGGAGCCGCCGCTCCCGCGCGGTCCCAAAGCGATCTCCGACCTGGCGGTCGAGCAGGAGGGCTCGGACGACGTCCTGACTTTTTCCTACCCCGACCGGCTGATGAACGGGGATCCGCTCCGCGACATCGCATCGCTCGAGATCTACCGGGTCGTGGATCCCTCTCCCGCGCTCGTGACCACGCGTCCCCCGGTCGCGCACGCGCACGGCCCCGCTCCGGTGGGGGACCAGGCTCCCGGCTCCGCGGCCCGCCGCGAGGCCGCCAACGTGCGCCTCGCCGAAAGTGCGTTCTTCCACGAGGCGAAGCGCGTCGACCTCCTTGCCGTCGCGGCGATCGCGCAACGCACGAGCGGCGCCGCCGTGGTCTACCGCGATCCGCTCTATCCGCTCCTCTCCGCGGGAAAACCCCCGAAGTCGCTCGCGTACGCGGTCGTCTCGGTACGCCGCGGCGGCGAGCGCAGCCCTCTCTCGAACATCGCGACCTTCTCGCCGGACGTCCCCCCGGGGCCTCCGACGATCGTTCGTGTCACGCCGGACGAAGGACGAGTCTGCATCGAGTGGCTGCCGCCGGAGACGGACCTGCTCGGCCGGCCGAGCACCGTCGGGGGATACCGCGTGTACCGCCGCCCGCTCTCCGAAGAGGAGTACGAGTCGCCGCTGAACGCCGACCCGATACCGGGAACCGTGTACGTCGACATGACCGCGGCCTACGGGTCGAAACCCGTGTACACGATCCGCGCGACGATGCCGGGAAAACCGAAAGTCGAGGGCGTCCCGGCGCTCGAAGAAGGGGTCGATTACCGGGACGTCTTTCCTCCCGCGGCGCCGGCGCGACTGGACGCGCTTCCCGAAGCCGGTCTCGTGCGTCTGCTGTGGGACCCCGTCGCCGCGCCCGACCTCGCGGGCTACGTCGTCTTCCGGACGGAAGGGGACGCGCCTGCCGTCCGCCTGACCGAGAAGCCGATCGCCGACGCGTTCTACTCGGACAGCGCGGTCGCGCCGGCGCGGCGATACCGATACACCGTGGTCGCAGTCGACACGGCCGGCAATGTCAGTCCGGCTTCGCCGGAAGCGGTCGCCGAGACGTTCTAGACTTCGGGTAGTGGCCATTCCCGAACACTTCGTCAAGATGGCCGGCGGAGGAAACGACTTCCTCCTCTTCGAGGCGGACGGCCGGGCGCTGTTGGACGAGGACCGCAACCGCATCGCGCGGCTGTGCCGGCGCGGACTCTCCGTGGGCGCCGACGGCGCGCTCTTTCTCTCCGGCGGGGAGCACGGCCGGATCCACCTCGACTACTACAACGCCGACGGCGGCCTCGCCTCGTTCTGCGCCAACGGGACGCGCTGCGCCGCCC
>DASWDK010000124.1:0-14221 GCA_036395335.1 Thermoanaerobaculia bacterium | reverse complement strand
AGGACGGTGAAGCCCGCCTGCGTCTGCACGGGACGAAGGGAGTCGGCGATCAGGAAGGCGTCGAGCTCCGGGTCGAACCGCCGGGCCACGGAAAAGACCCCGTAAGGGGCGGCGAAATCGACGATCTCGGCATCCTTGAAGACGTAGATGCCGAGGCGATATCCGGACGTTTGCGGCTTCTCCGGCATGGTGTCCTCCGGCTGGATCGTTCGATCCGCAAGTCTATGCCGGTGTCGGCCGGAGGATAGAGTTTGCGGGCACTCCGCTCTCGTTCGAAAGGGAGGTGGTCATGTGTTCGCGACGCGCTTCTTCGCTCGTTCCCGGATTGCTCCTGTGCGGTGCGCTCGCCGCCTCCGGGCAGGCGCCGAAGCCCGAGGCCGTCACGGTGATCCGGGCAGGCGCGTTGATCGACGGCACTTCGGCCGCTCCGCGGCGCGACCAGGTGATCGTCGTTCGCGGCAACCGCATCGAAAGAGTGGGCGACGCCTCATCGATCGCGGTGCCCGGCGATGCCCTCGTGATCGACTTGCCGCGCGCGACCGTCCTGCCCGGCCTGATCGACAGCCATACGCACATCTTTCTGCAGGGAGAGGACCCTGCGGAAGGCGGCTACGACGTCCAGCTTCTGAAACACCCGCTCGCGTTCCGCGCGGCGCGGGCGGCGGTCTCAGCGCGCCGCGCGCTCGAACAGGGATTCACCACGATCCGCGACGTGGAGACGGAGGGCGCCGGCTACGGCGACGTCGGCATCAAGCAGGCGATCGAGAGCGGTTACATCCCGGGACCTCGGATGTTCGTCGTCACGCGCGCGATCTCGACGACCGGCGGCTATCCGCTCGAAGGCTACGCGCCGGAGATCGAAGTCCCGAAGGGCGCGCAGCTCATCGACGGTCCGGTCGAAGCCCGCAAGGCCGCGCGCGAACAGCTCGATCACGGGGCCGACTGGGTCAAGGTCTACATGACGCACCGGTCCTGGCTCGACGCGAAGGGGAACCTCGTGTCGCAGCCGACGCTCACTCTGGAAGAGATCAAGGCCGTCGTCGACGAAACTCACGGGTGGGGAAAGAAGGTCGCGTGCCACGCCTACAACGGGATCGGCCTGCACCGCGCGCTCGACGGAGGATGTGACTCAATCGAACACGGTCTGGAGCTCGACGACGCGGCGATCGCGCAGATGGTGAAGCAGGGGACCTGGCTCTGCCCGACGATGAGCGTCTACTACGATCATTGGGCGCCGGCCGACACGCCGGCCGGAAAGCGCGACCGCAAGCGCGTCGCGGTCCATGGCCCGTCGCTCCAGAAAGCGATGAAGGCCGGCGTGAAGATCGCGTTCGGCACCGACGTCGGCGGGTTTTCCTGGAGCGAGCCGATCGCGCGGGAGTTCGCCCGTATGGTCGAGTTCGGGATGACGCCGATCGCGGCGATCCAGGCCGCAACGTCGAAGGGCGCCGAGATGCTCGGGATGTCGGGGGAGCTCGGGGTGGTCGCGCCCGGAGCGTACGCGGACGTCGTCGCCGTCGCCGGCGATCCTTTGAAGAACGTGGGGGAGTTCGAGCGGATCGGCTTCGTGATGAAGGACGGGAAGGTGTACCGGAACGAGCTGAAGTGACGTCCCCCGGACTGTCATTCCGAGGAACGCAGTGACGAGGAATCCCGCGAGCCCGAGATCCCTCGCGGAGCCTGTCCTGAGCGGACGCGAAGGGCTCGGAATGACAGGAGACTTCGCTAGCCCGCGATTCCGAGCTGCGTCAACAGGAACGCGTAGTCGAATGCCGCCTCGCGCAGCTTGTCGTAACGGCCGGAGGACCCGCCGTGCCCCCCGGCCATGTTGACTTTGAAGACGAGCGGGTTCGAGTCGGTCTTCGTGGCGCGCAGCCGGGCGACGTATTTGGCCGGCTCCCAGTACATGACCTGGCTGTCGTTGAACGAGGTCTTCACCAGCATCGCCGGGTAAGCGCGCGCGGCGATGTTGTCGTAGGGACTGTAGCTCCGCATGTACTCGTACTGCTCCCGAATGCGCGGATCGCCCCACTCTTCGAACTCGCCGACCGTCAACGGCAGCGTCGGATCGAGCATCGTGTTCAGGACGTCCACGAACGGCACACGGGAGATCGCGACGTGGAAGAGATCGGGACGCATGTTGACGACGGCGCCGACGAGCAATCCTCCGGCGCTGCCGCCCTCGATCGCGAGCCGGTTCGCCGAGGTCCACCTCTCGCGGATCAGAAATTCGGCGATCGCGATGAAATCGGTGAACGTGTTCTTCTTCGCGAACATGCGACCCTGGTCGTGCCATTTCTTTCCCATCTCGCCGCCGCCTCTCACGTGCGCGATCGCGATCACGACGCCGCGGTCCAGCAGGCTGACGCGGTTCGAGGAGAAAGTCGGGTTGTTGGGAACCCCGTAAGAGCCGTACCCGGTGAGAAGGAGCGGGCTCGCCCCGTCGCGTTTCGTGTCCTTCCGGTAGACGATCGAGATCGGAACGAGCGTTCCATCGGGTGCCTTCGCGTGAAGACGCTCGGAGACGTACCGGTTCGGGTCGTATCCCCCGAGCACCTCGGTGCGCTTCAACAGCTTGCGTTCGCGCTTGTCCATGTCGTAATCGAAGACCGACTCGGGCGTGACGAGCGACTGGTACCGGAAGCGGAAGACGTTCGTGTCGAATTCGCGGTTCTCCGCGGAAAAGGCCGCGTAGACAGGCTCGGGGAGGTCGATCCGGTGGAACTCTCCGGTCGAAAAAGGCATGACCCGAAACCGGCGCAGTCCGTCCTGGCGCTCGAGAAGGACCAGGTGCCCGGCGAAGACCTCGATCCCTTCGATCATGACGTCGTCGCGGTAAGGGACGATCTCCTTCCAGTTCTCGCGCCGCGGGTCGTCGGCGGAGGTCATCACGACGCGGAAGTTGCGGCCGGTGTCGTTGACCCGAAGAAAGAATGCGCCGAGTCGGTGATCGACCTCGTACTCGCGATCCTTCTCCCGCGGCGCCACCACGCGGAGCGGTCCCGTCGGATCGCTCGCAGACAGGAAACGAACCTCGCTCGACGTGTGGCTGCTCGAGGCCAGGAACAGATAGGCCCGGCTGCGCGACCGCGATACTTCCAGCGTGAACTTTTCGTCCTTCTCTTCGTAGAGGGGCGGGTCTGCCGCCGGCTCGGTCGCGAGGACGTGCCGGTAGAGGCGATACGGGCGCTTCGCCGCGTCGTCGACGACGTAGAAGAGCGTCCGGTTGTCCGCCGCCCAGGCGACGGAGCTGACCTTCGGGAACTTTTCGGGCGCGACCGCTCCCGTGCGAAGGTCTTTGACGAAGAGTGTGTACTCACGGTAGCCGGTGACGTCGGTCGAGTAGGCGAGCAGGTTCCCGTCGTCGCCGACCTCGATATCGCCGACCGCGAAGAATTTCTCGCCGCGGGCGAGCTCGTTGGCGTCGAGCATCACCTCTTCGGAAGCGTCAAGAGTTCCCTTCTTCCGGCAGTAGATCGGGTATTGCTTTCCCTTTTCGGTCCGCGAGTAATAGAAGAAGTCCCCTTTCCGGAAGGGGACCGTGAGATCGGTCTCTTTGATCCGCCCGAGCATCTCGGAGTAGAGCGCCTCCTGGAGGGGCTCGGTCGGCTTCATGACGGCGTCCGTGTACGCGTTCTCGGCCTCGAGGTGCGCGCGGACCTGCGGGTCCTCCTTCCGGCGAAGCCAGAAGTAATCGTCCTGACGCTTCTCGCCGTAAACGACGTCCACCTTAGCCTCCCGCCTCGCCGAAGGCGGCTTCGGCGCCTCGATGGTGCCGGCCGGCACGCCCAGGAACGCGTGGATCCCGAGCGCGAGCGCGAACCAGGTCGTCATCAGGCCTCCGCATGGCTCAGAAAAAGGGCGAGATCATATCCCGCGCCGGCGCGCGATTTCGTAAAATCCCATCCCTCCGGAGGCATCCCATGAAACAGCTGAAGTCCGTGATGTTCTCGATCCTGTTCGTTTTCGCGATGTCCGTACGAGCGCTCGCCGACGCCGGCCACGAGCACAAGGAGGGCGATCCGGCGAAGCTCGGGAAAGTGCACTTCCCGATCTCCTGCGGCGCCGCCTCTCAGAAGAGGTTCGACGTCGCCCTCGCAATGCTGCACTCCTTCTGGTATGCGAAGTCGGACAAAGCATTCTCCGAGCTTGCCGCTGCCGATCCGGGCTGCGCGATGGCGCACTGGGGAGTCGCGATGAGCCGCTTCCATCAGATCTGGGAAGCGCCTCCGCCGGACGACCTGAAGGCGGGCGTGGCAGCGATGGCTGCGGCGCGGACCGCGGGCGCGAAGAGCGAGCGAGAGCGAGACTACATCGAGGCGCTCGGCGTCTATTACGACAAGTCCGACACGCTCGACCACGTCACGCGATTCCTCGCCTTCGAGAAGGCGATGGCGGATCTCGCGGCGAAGTATCCGAAGGATCGGGAGGCCTCGATCTTCTACGCGCTTACGCTGAACGGCGTCGCGCTCGCGCTTCCGCCGGACAAAACCTACGCGAGGCAGAAGAAGGCGGGCGCGATTCTCGAGCCGATCTTCCGGGAATTGCCGCAACACCCGGGCGTGGCGCACTACATCATCCACAGCTACGACTTTCCGACGCTGGCCGACCGCGGTCTTGACGCCGCGCGGCGCTACTCGAGGATTGCTCAGGACTCGCCTCACGCCCTGCACATGCCGTCGCACATCTTCACGAGGCTGGGGCTCTGGGAAGACTCGATCTCGTCGAATCTCGCGTCCGCGACCGCGGCGAGAAAGGACCTCCAGCGAACGATGCCGGGCGGCTCGTCGTTCGACGAGCTTCACGCGATGGATTACCTGGCGTACGCCTACTTGCAGTCCGGGCGCGACGCGGAAGCCCGGAAAGTCCTCGAAGACGTTTCTCGCGCGGGCAAGTTCGACAAGGAGAACTTCGCCGCGGCCTACGCGCTGACCGCGATTCCCGCTCGGCTGGCGCTCGAGCGGCGCAACTGGAGCGACGCGAAGGCCGTGACGCTCCAGCCGGCCGGGTTCCCGTGGAGTAAGTTCCCGTGGTCCGAGGCGACGGTCGTTTTCGCGAAGGCGATGGGATTTGCCCGTTCCGGCGATCCGGCCTCGGCGCGCCGCGAGGTCGAACGGCTCGAGAAGCTGCGCGATTCTCTCAAGGAGAAGGGCAACGTCTATTGGGCCGAGCAGGTCGAGATCTCGCGGCGCGAGGCGGCCGCCTGGCTTGCTCGGGCGGAGGGACGGGATGCGGAGGCGTTGGAAACGATGCGGTCCGCGGTCGCGCTCGAGGCATCGACCGACAAGCATCCGGTGACCCCCGGACCCGTTCTTCCCGCGAGCGAGCAGCTCGGGGATCTCCTGATCGAGGTCGGCAAGCCCGCCGATGCGTTCGGAGAGTATCGCGCCGACCTGGCGGCCTCTCCGAACCGGCTGAACGGCCTGTACGGAGCGGCTCGCGCCGCGAGGCTCTCGGGCGATGCACGGGCCGCGCACCAGTATTACGAGAAACTGCTCGCCGTCTGCGCAAAAGCCGACGGCGCCCGGGAACAGATCGCCGAGGCACGCGAGTTTCTGGAGCAGAAAGCGAGTTCCGGCAGCCGGTAGCGGCGCAAATTCGCTTGACAAGCTCAGCCGGCCCGCTCAATAAGGCCGGCAAGAGGAGGAACTATGAAGAGATTCATCGTGACCGTAGCCGTGGTCTGCCTCGCGGGCACCGGCGTCGCGCTTGCCCAGGAGCACTGGACGGAAGGGCCCGTGTGGTCCGTGAGCTTCTATCGGACGACGCCGGGCCACTTCGACGACTACATGAAATACCTTCGCACCCACTACATCGTCACTACGGCCGAGTCCAAGAAGCAGGGGCTGATTCTCGATTCCAAGATGTTCGTCAAAACGCCGGTCGACGCGAACGACTGGGACGTCGCGATCGCGACGCTCTTCCCCAGCTACGGCAAGGCGCTCGACTTCAACGCCGGAGACGACGCGAAGTCGAAAGCGATCCAGTCGCAGCACTTCAAGACGCCCGACCAGGAGAAGCAGAGAGAGATGACGGCTCCGCGCTTCGAGATGCGTAAAGCTCTCGGAACCACCTACACGCGCGAGGTCACGCTCCGCCCGATGCCGTAGCTCGGGACGCGCGTGAGAGCCGGGCGCGTCCGGACGACGTCCGCCGCGCCCGGTTCACTCTTTCGGGTCGCCACTCAAGGCTTCTTGCAGGAGAAGATGTCTCCCTTGCGGTCCCCCTTGAGCGAAACCAGGACGGTGTCGCCGCCGCGGCGCGCCGTCTCCTCCTGGAGCTTGCGCCACTCGTCGGGCTCGCGGACGTCGTAACCCTGAGTGGTGCGCGTGATCAGACGGCATCCCATGACGGCGTGCGGATCGGTCGTCACGATCACCGCTGACGGCTCCAGGGTGGTTGCCGCAGGCTGTGCTGCCGCGCTTTCCGCGGCGGGTGGCTTCGACTTCTGAGAAGCGCATGCGGCGCAAAGGAGAGCGAGAAGAGCGAGCCCCTTTTTCATTTTTCCTCCAGAACGAACGAATTGGCCTGCCCGGGCGGATTCGAACCGCCGACCCACGGCTTAGAAGGCCGTTGCTCTGTCCGGGCTGAGCTACGGGCAGCCGCTTGATTATCGAACATCGAGAGCTGCGGCGCCCAAGCCGCAACTCCAGCCGTCCTGGGTGCTCCTGGGCGGAGCCGGTCTAAGGCCTTGGCATCTTCGTTGGCTTCGGCGGCAGTTTCGGATTAAAGGTCGGCTTGGGCGTATTCGTCGGCGGCTTCCTTTAGGGGCCGGTGTGGCCATCGTGGTCACCCGTCGGTGTACTCGTGCGTGTCTGCATCGGCGTGCTCGTCCGCGATGCGGTCGCCGTGTTCGTCGGGGTCGAGGTCGGCGTATGAGTGGAGTGAAGATCGGCGTTGGCGTCGCTGTGAAAGTGGGAGGCTCGGTTGCAGTAGGGGTGTCTGTCTGGACGAGTGAGCTCGGCTCAGAGTACGGTTGGATTTCGACCGGAGCAAAATTCAAATTAGGACCTACGACTTTGGTCGTGGTTGTAGGTCCTGGGCGAAGGTGAGTTGATGACTCGGGAGCTCTAATTCTGCGGTGCTAGCGGCTGAGAAGTCTAGTCCGACTTTCGTCTTGCTCGACTTGTAGCATACGGCCGATACAAAGTTCGTGAGCGGCGGCGCTATTTCGACTCCGGGCTCGTGATAGCGTCATTACAGTCTCGCTTCCATTTGCTCCCTGCCAGACCAACTTTGTTACACAGGAGCGAGAAGGCGCAGCTCCTCGGCGGCGGGGGCTCACGCCGCGATGGGCTGCCGCTGGAAAGGTCGGTGCGGTCATCGCACCAAAAAGGTGGGCGGAATGAACAATGCCCTCCAATCCACCGCTCCTGCTGATCGGACTCTTCCCGGGGTGCCGCGAGATCTTTCGCATCGACTGCGTTGTCCGAGGCCCGCAAAGATGCTGGTCACCGTGATGAGTTTCTACTTCTTGGTGGCCGCGCTGGCCGAGGCAGCCGGCGGATCCGGCGGACGAGGAGACCCGCACGTCTTCCGGGTCATCGACAAACACGGCACTCTCGTGGGCTACACAGTGACGGACAACATGGTCGCCAGGGAGATCGGCGGCGACTGGGTGACGCTCTACATCCACCCGGCATTCGGGATCTTCGACTCGGATGCGATCTACTTTCATTACACGACGACGGACTGCACGGGCACTCGCTACATCACGCACTACTCCACCTTTTCGGAGGGGACGAGAGTCGGGCCCAAGCTGTACTACCCGACCGATCAGCAGCTACTCACCCCTCGATCGCTCCGCGTCCTGCGCGGAAACGGCCAGGAGGGCCCGTGCTACGCTGCCCCGGATATCTCGGGAAGTTACGGAGTCGCGACGTCCGTCGACATCGACTCCTTCGGGTTGGAGCTTCCTTTCATAGCGGTCCAGTAGGCGCCTGCGTCGGGCCCCGTTGAGGGGCAGTACGCCAGGAAATTTCGAGCTCTTCTTCGAGCTCGGCGAAAGACGCGCCCGGCAGAGCCGAAGCCCCGAAGGTATTGGTCGGGGCGGCCGGGATCGAACCGGCGACCATCTGCTCCCAAAGCAGATACGCTACCGCTGCGCTACGCCCCGAAGAGGAGGAATTATCCCACGCAGCCGAGCGGTTTGCCGTTCTGCTCGGGGGTCCAAACGAGATGAACCGCGAGCACGTCGCCTGGAATTCGCCGACGCTCGGCCGAAGGATGGATCTCCTGTGGTTCGGCCACTCCGGCCGTCCGATGATCTGGTATCCGACTTCTTTCGGCCACTTTTTCGAGAACGAGGATTTCGGGCTCATCGGCGCCGTCGCGGATCTTCTCGAGGGGGGCGCGATCCAGGTCGCCTGCGTGGACGGCGTCGACGAGGAGAGTCTTTACGCCCAATGGCGCCATCCGGCGGAGCGCCTGGCGCGACACGATCAGTACGACGGCTACGTCTATCGGGAAGTCGTGCCGTGGATCCGCGAGAAGACCCGTTCTTCCTCGAAGGTGGCGACGCTCGGAGCGTCCTTCGGCGCTTATCACGCCGTCAACTTCGCTTTCCGGCACCCGGACGTCGTCGACAAGACCGTCGGGTTCTCCGGCAGGTACGACATCCACTCGTTCCTGGACGGCTACTGGGACGACACGGCGTATTTCCACTGCCCCACGGCGTACGTTCCCAACATGAACGGCGACTGGGTCGCGAGGCTGTCGCAGATGGACATCGCGATCGTCACCGGCGAGCGCGACAACATCCTGTCGGGCACGGCGGAGATGATTCGGATCCTCCGCGAGAAGGGGATCCGGCATCGTGGAGACGTCTGGGACGCGCCGTACGGCCACGACTGGCCGTGGTGGAAGATTCAGATCCGGAGCTACGTCCCTTGAGCCGGGACGCCCGCGAGATCGAGGGACTCGACGAGCACTTCCGGGGGAGAGATCCGGAGCTCCAGGAGATCTTCGACGAGCTGGTTCGCCGGCTCCGGACGCTGGGCCCGGTGAAGATCGATCCGGTCAAGACCTCGATCAACCTGGCGGCCCGCCACGAATTCGGAGCGGTCACGGTGCGGGGGAATTTTTTTCGCCTCGAATTTCTCGCCGAGACGAGGATTGCGGACGGCCGGATCGTCCACATCGAGCGCCAGGGCCCGGGGAAATTCGCGCACTCGGTCGTCATCGAATCGCTCGCCGACCTCGACGTCGTCGTCATGGGTTGGCTCGCCGCGGCCTACCGCTTTGGCTCCTAGACCGCGGCGATCCGCCACCGAATTCGGGACTACTTGACCGGCACCATTAGGTGCTCGTAAGGAGTCCCTCCGAACATGATCCAGGGGCGGCCGGTGTTGGGATCGTTTCCGTAGACCTGCGCATCGAGCTTCGAGCCGGCGGCCGGGAAGATCATGATGTGCGGCGGCTCCTTCATCCAGTGCTCGCCGGCGGCAGGCTTCATCGCGAAGGGATCCGTGTTGCTCGCGCTGCCGCCCCCCTGCAGCATGTAGCCGATTCCGGTCGCCGCGAGGTTGGGCTCTTTGTGGCCCATCCAGGCCATCCCCCACTCCATCGCCATCTTGTCCATGCACATCGGATCGTTGGCCGGGGTCTCGGCCATGTCCGGGACACAGCTCCACTCGTTCGTTCCCTTGCGGAGGACGGGCATCTCTTCCCCCTCCTTTGCGGGCCAATCGAGAATGGTCGCGTCCTTCGCGATCGCCTGCGGCGCGGCGCTCATGGCGTTCTGGATCTTCCACGACGTGGTCCGAGCCGGCTTTTTCATCGCGCTCTTGGTCTTCGTGGTCGTGGTCGTCTTCGTCTCCTGCTTCATCTCCTGGCCAACGGCCACCGCTCCGACGACTACGATCCCCAGAGTCAGGGAAAAGAGAGTTCCGATTCGCTTCACTACGGCCTCCTTTCGAGAGTTTTTACAGCCTCATTCAGACAATGACGACCGTGTCATGAATCGCGGGTGAATGGCGGGCTCAATCGCGCGGCCACAGGCATCCGCTCGAGCCCACCCAGGTGCGGTCCTTGTTGAAAGCGACCCCCATCATTCTGCCCTGCGAGAGGCGCGCGAGAGTCGTGACCGGCAAGGGTTTCGCGTTGCGCCAGACGAACATGATTCGGATCTCGCATTTCGACGCGCTGCCGTCCGTCGTCTCGATGACCGGCGCGTAGAAGACCTTTCGCATGAGGAGCGTCCGGCTTCGTTCCTCCCGCGTCACGGAGTCGAGATCTTCTCGAGTCACGTCCACTTTCACTCCCGACCCGGCGAAGGAAAAGAGGGGCTTGACGACCCAGTTCTCCGGGTCGGCTGGAGGCGCATCCGAGAGAAGGCGCGCTTCGGGCACGGCCCGGTGTCGAAGGAACGGGAGCGAGTGCTTGCTCCACCGGAAGTACCAGTTCGGGTGGCCGGCCCAGGAAACGTCGAGCGGCTCGGTGAAATCGATCGGAATCGAAATCCCTTTCGCGAAGAGCTCGTCGAAGATGAGACGGTTGTAGATCCGGAGGATTCGCGTCGGCTTGCCGTCCCGGCGGTACCAGAGCTCCCGCCCGCGCCTCTCGATGTCCATCACGGAGACGGGCCGGACGCCCCAGAGCTTCTCCGTGAGCGCGAAGTCGACGAAGGTCTTCTGAGACGGGGGATCGATGTCCATGAGCACGACGTTCTCGGGGGCAAGGCCGTCGAGGATTGCTTCCTCGAGCACGCGCACGTAGCCGGACTCGTCGAGCCCCGAGAGATAGAAATCGAGCCGCTCGCCGCCCGGAGTGAGGCGTAGGAGCTCTCGCGACTGGAAGAGCTGGAAGGCGTACAGAGAGGCGAATCCCTGCAGCTCGATCAACCTTGCAGCGAGCGCACCCTCCGGGCCATCGCTCGTAATCGCGAAATCCGCCTGTGCAAAGAGAGGGTGGTCGCCGGCGCCGGGGACGTCCAGCCGGGGAGGCACGGCTTCCAGCGAGCGATGGAGGTTCTCCGGCATCGAGAGCTCCTCCCAGATTTCCGTCGCGGAGCGGACCATCTCGTCGCGCAGGTCGCGAGGCAGGAAGACCGGAGTCTCACACAGCCGGAACTCGATCGGACAACCCGCCGCCGCCTCGAGACTGCGACGGTATTCGTTGTACTTCTGTTGAGTGAAGGCGGCGTTGTAGGCGCGACGGAGGTCCGGAATCACCAGGAGATCTTAATCACGTCCTAAATCAGGAATTTCCCGTCCGACATCACCTGATCGTCGTCGAACCACACGTCGAAGTGGCGGCCGACGATGTCGAGGTGCGTCGGGCAGCTCCAGGACGCGCCGGTGTGCTCGGAGTAAGGGTGCCCGAACGCGAGGTGGAGGCCGGGCAGCTTCTCGTCCTGGAGGATGTTGCCGATGATCGAGTGGACGGCGACGTTCGTTCCCATCGCGAGCTCACCCACGCGGTCGGAGTTGTCCGCGCTGTCGACGTATTCGAGGAAGTCGTCGCAGATCTCCGGCCGCTCGCACTGCACGCCGGCGACGCGGCTGTTCTCGATCCAGACCGTGAGAGGGGTCTCCTCGATGTCGCCGTATCGCGCGCAGAGGTAGTCGCCGAGTACGCCGTCCACGACGTACACGCCGTCGACCCGGGCGGGCGCCGTCAAGACCTCGCCTCCCGGCAGGTTCGCCCACTTCTCCGGCGTGATGAGACCGCTCGTCTTCAACCAGCGAACCGTCGGGTCGAAGGTTGCCTCGATTTCGCTGCCCGCACGCGAACGGGCACGGATTCTCTTCGCCTTGACCGCGCGGTCGCGCACCCGGGTCGAGATCGCGTCGATGACCTCGAAGTCCGCCCGCATTCCCTCGGCCATGATTCGCGGCGTCATGTAGACCATGTGCGCGTGCCGCATGCGGCGGCGGTTGACGATCGCGGTGAGCTCCCGGCGCGAGGCGAGCTCGCCCGGCTGGGGCTGGGCGGCGTAGATCGAGACCTCGGCGCGCTCCAACCCCTCGCGCACCGGAAGGGGCAGCTTGAGCATCGGCCGCTCGCCGTAGTCCTCCAACACGTGCATCTCGAAGGGCGCTCCGACGTCGCGCACTTCGCCGGCGAGGCTCTCGGCGACCGGGAGCGTCTCTCGGTCGGTGACGATCACCGCGCGCTCTTCCGGCGTGACCTTCAGGCACGTGCGGATCGCGTTGCGCGCCCCCGGCGCGAGGTCGTACGTGAGAGCGGCCACGGTCATCCGGTGGCCGCGGCGCTTCCCGGGGCGGCGACGTCGAGCCCGTGGCGCGTCTCTTCGCAGATGAAGTCCACCACCCGCCGGAGATCTTCGCCGCTCTCGTGAAAAACCGCAAGCTGCCGGTCGGCGCCGCTGCCGTTCTCGAGGATCCACCGGACCGATTCGACTTCTTTCCGGCTGTCGAGCTCGTCGACCACGTCGTCGACGAACTCGAGCATCTCCCCGACGAGATCGCGGAAAGGCACCTCGATCTCCTTGCCGAAGTCGATCAGCTTGCCTTCGATCCCGTAGCGGCTCGCGCGCCACTTGTTCTCGAGCAGCAGAGCGCGCCGGTACGAGCGGAAGCCGAGGTTCTTCTCGCGCAGCTTGAACAGCTTCGCGCAGATCGCCTGCGTCAGCGCCGCCAGCGTAACGGTCTCGTCCAGACGCATCGGCACGTCGAACACCCGGAACTCGATCGTCTCGAAGAACGGGTGCGGGCGGACGTCCCACCAGATCTTCTTTCCGTTGTCGATGCAGTTCGTCTTGACGAGGATGCGGACGTATTCGTCGAACTCGGCGGGCGACTGGAACGTCTCCGGGATGTTCGTGCGGGGGAATCGCTCGAAGACCTTCGTGCGGTAGCTCTTCAAGCCGGTGTTCCGGCCGAGCCAGAACGGGGAGCTCGTCGAGAGCGCCAGCAGATGCGGCAGGAAGTAGCGCGCCTCGTTCATGATCTGGAACGCGAGCGCCCGGTCGGCGATCCCGACGTGCACGTGCAGTCCGAAGATCAGGTTCGCCCGCGCGACGAGCTGCATCTCCTGCACGATTGCCGTGTAGCGCTCGTCCGGGTAGATCAGCTGGTCGGCCCAGTTCGAGAAGGGGTGCGTCCCGGCGGACGCGACGCGCATGCCCTGGCGGGCGGCGAGCGCGATGATCTCGGTGCGCAGCTCCGTGACGTCGCGCCGGACCTCCGCAACGTTCTTGCAGATGCCGGTGCCGATCTCCATGACCGACTGGTGCATCTCCGGCTTGACCCGCTCTTTGAGCAGACGTTTGCCCTCGTCCAGGATCTCCTGAACGTGAGAGCGCAGCTCGCGCGTCTCCGGATCGATGATCTGGAACTCCTCCTCGACGCCGAGGGTGAACGCGGGCCGCTCGACGGTCATCGGGGTCTAGACCTCTTCGGCGGGTCTCGTTCGGGATCGCCGCGATCCGATGCGGGCGCGGGGCTTCCGGGGCTCGTCGGTCCGCGGCAGCGCCGGCCCACCGAGAATCGCTTCTCGCGCCTTCTGCCACTCCCACGCGCGCGAGGGGCGGGGTCCCTCGTGGACTCGTTCGACCAGCCACGTCGTCGAGTGCTCCACGACCCACTCGAAGTTTTCGGGACCGATCGAGGCAACGTCCGCGTCGGGCGCCGGATTCAGAAAGTCGATCGCGTAAGGAACACCGTCCCGCACGGCCAGCTCGACCGTGTCGAACTCGTAACCGAGCGCGCCGGTCAGCTTCAGGCAGTCGCCGCGCAGTTTCTCTTCGAGCGCGGGCTCGATTCCCGCCGTCGCGCGAACGTAGCGGTTCTCGTGCGGCTGCCGGGGGTCGTACCTCATGACGCGGACGTGCCGCGCGCCGAGCACGTAACAGCGGAAGTAATCCTCGAAGACGATCTCCTCCTGGAGAATCATCACGTGCTGGCCCGAGGCGCGGTAGGCCGTAAAGAACTCGTCCGGGCTCGTGACCCGGTAGACGTTCTTCCAGCCGCCGCCGGAATGCGGCTTGAAGTAAGCGGGAAACCCGATGTGGGAAAAGATCTCCTCCCACTCGAGCGGGAACAGCAGGTTCGACATGGAGTCGGAAGTCGTGTCCGGCGGGTGCTGGTTCGAGGGCAGCAGGACAGTTCGGGGAACCGCGACGCCCACGCTCTTCGCGACCACGTTGTTGAAGAACTTGTCGTCCGCCGACCACCAGAACGGATCGTTGACCACGATCGTCCCGTCGAAGGCGGCCTTTTTCAGGAACGCCCGATAGAAGGGGATGTCCTGGCTGATC
>DASWDK010000123.1:0-11136 GCA_036395335.1 Thermoanaerobaculia bacterium | reverse complement strand
CGTATCCCGAAAGGAAGCCGCGGTACGCTTTTCGCATGCGGTCCGGCCATCGAGTCAGAGTCTGCCACCAAATGGACAGGACCGTGGGCCCGGGAGGTCCGAAATGCATGACGACATCACATCCGCACGCCGCCGCTTGATCCTGTACCGCCATCTCCGAACGACCACCATCTTCGTTCTCGGGATTTCGGCGATCGCCGCGGCCGAATCCGCCGGCGCAATTACACTTCCGCCGGGATTCACCGACGAGCTGGTCGCCGCCGTCGGCTCGCCGACCGCACTTGCTTTCACGCCGGATGGACGCCTGCTGATCACGACGCAGCCGGGCCAGCTCCGGGTCTATCAGAATGGCGCGCTCGTCGGCACGCCGGCCCTCGACCTGACCGGGGCCATCTGCTCCAACTCCGAGCGCGGGCTGCTCGGGGTCGCCGTCGATCCGAACTTCACCACTCCGAGCAACAACTTCATCTACGTGTACTACACGTTCAATCGAGCCGGGATCTGCGTCAACCGAGTGTCGCGGTACACGCTCTCGTCGTCGAACGTCGCCTCGGGCCAGACAGTCTTGATCGACAACATCCCCTCGACCGCAGGGAACCACAACGCCGGCGACGTCGAATTCGGCAAGGACGGATACCTCTACGTCAGCGTGGGGGATGGCGGGTGCGACTACGCCGGCGGCGGTTGCGCTGCCCAGAACGACGCGTCGCGGGACCAGCACAGCCTCGTCGGGAAGATCCTGAGGATCACACGCGACGGCAACATTCCGCCCGACAACCCCTTCCTCGGCACGGGAACTGCCGACTGCCGGTTCACCGGCGGGACGACCGCGGGAAACAAGTGCCGGGAGACCTTCGCCTGGGGGCTGCGCAACCCGTTCCGGATCGGCTTCGACCCGAACGCCGCGGGGACCCGGTTCTTCATCAACGACGTCGGCCAGGACACGTGGGAGGAGATCGATCTCGGGCAGGCCGGCGCGGATTACGGCTGGAACGTGCGCGAAGGCCATTGCGCGACGGGATCGACGACCAACTGCGGGCCGCCGCCCGTCGGCATGACGAACCCGATCTACGACTACGGGCGCACGACCGGGTGTGCCTCCATCACCGGCGCGGCGTTCGTTCCGCAGGGCGTCTGGCCCGCGGAGTACGACGGCGACTACATGTTTGCGGACTACGTCTGTGGAAAGATTTTCCGGCTCGAATCGAGCGGTCCGGGCTACGTGGCGACGGACTTCGCGGCGGGGCTCGGCGGATCGAGCGCCGTGCACCTCCTCTTCGGGCCGCGCGGGACCGGCCAGGCTCTCTACTACACGACCTATGCGAACGGGGGACAGATCCGGCGCGTCTTTTTCACGGCGTCGAACGGCGTTCCAACCGCTTTCCTGACGGCCTCGCCGACTAGCGGAAACGCCCCGCTCACCGTGAATTTCGACGGCAGCGGGAGCTCGGATCCGGACGGCGATGCGCTCACCTGGCTCTGGAGCTTTGGCGACGGCCAGAGCGCCTCGACGACGACGCCGATGACGCAGCACGTCTACTCGTCGATCGGGACGTTTAACGCCTCGCTGACCGTGCGCGACGCCCGCGGCGCGACGTCCGCTCCCGTCACGGTCCCGATTTCCGTCGGGAACACTCCGCCCGTTCCGACGATCCAGTTGCCCTCGGCGGGCTCGACCTTCGCCGTCGGGCAGACGATCACGTTGACCGGGAGCGCGACCGACGCGCAGGACGGAACGATCAACCCGGCAACCCTCCAGTGGACCGTGCTCCGACACCACATGACCCACACGCATCCCTGGTTCTCGGGAACGGGTAACAACCTCACCTTCACCGCGCCGGCCCCCGAGGATCTCGCCGCGACGACGAACAGCTACCTCGAGATCTACCTGACGGCAACCGACTCCGGAGGCCTCTCGGCGACGGCGGACCGCAACGTTCAGCCGCGAACCGTTGCGATCACGCTCTCGACGAGCCCGTCGGGCTTGAGCCTGACGGTCAACGGCACGGCCGTGACCGGACCGACGACGATCACCTCCTGGGATGGGTGGCGCCTGGATCTCGTCGCCCCGGCCCGACAGAGCCCGTACAGTTTCGTGAGCTGGTCCGATGGCGGCGCTGCGACGCACTCCGTGATCACGCCGAGCAATCCGACGACGTACACGGCGAGTTACAGGAAGGGCAAAAGGTAGGGGTCAGGTCTCCACTTGCCACTTTGCCCCGCAAAGTGGCAAGGCCCCTGAGCCGGTCTAGGTCGTCCCCTGGATGGCCCGGCGCAGCTTGCGGACGCCCTCGTCCGCCTCCTCGCGCGAAAGGTTCAGAGGCGGCCGGAATCGGATCGCGCAGGCGCCGGAAGCGAGCGCCATGAGGCCGTTTTCCAGGCAGGCAGCGAGCGTACGATCCCGCATTTCCTTGTCCAGCAGGTCGAAGGCGAGGAAGAGCCCGCGGCCGCGTGCGTTCGAGATCACGGGAAGCTCGGCCTCGAGCTCGCGCAGCCGCCCGAGCAGGTACTCGCCGACGGCGCGCGCGTTGTCGATCAGGTTCTCTTCGACGATGATCTCGAGGTACTTCGCGCAGCGGACCATGTCGGCCAGGTTTCCTCCCCAGGTCGAGTTGATCCTCGAAGAGACGGAGAAGACGCTGTCGACGTCGTCGATCCGTCCGTTCGACGCGAAGCCGCACACCTGGGTCTTCTTTCCGTAGCAGAACAGGTCGGGCTCGACGCCGGTCAGCTGCCATGCCCACATCGCGCCCGTCAGACCCATGCCGGTCTGAACCTCGTCGAAGATGAGCAGGAACTCGAGCTCATCGGCGAGACGGCGCAGCCTCGCGAAGAGCTCGGGGCGGAAGTGGTTGTCGCCCCCTTCCCCCTGGATCGGCTCGATGATGAGCGCCGCGATGTCGCCGGGGAACCGCGAACAGGCATCGCGGACCTCCTGCTCGACCTTTTCCTCGGCGGCAGCGGCGTCGCGGAGAACATCCGCCGTGACCGGGAACGAGAGCTTCGGACAGGTGAGGCGCGGCCAGTCGAACGTCGGAAAGTACTGCGTCTTGCGAGGGTCGGCTGTGTTCGTGAGCGAGATCGCATAACCCGATCGTCCGTGGAAGGCGTGGCGGAAGTGGAGGATCTGCTTGCCGCGCTCTTCGCGGATTCCGCGGGCGAAGTTCTTTCTCACCTTCCAGTCGAATGCGGTCTTGAGTGCGTTCTCGACCGCGAGCGATCCCCCTTCGACGAAGAAGAGGTGGCGGTCGTGGCTGGGCGGGACGGCCAGCCGGGAGAAAGTGTCGACGAACTCGGCGTAGAGCGTCGTGTAGGTATCGCTGTTGGTCGGCTTTCCGAGGGCAGCCTGGAGGAGACGCTCACGGTACTCCGGATCGGCGGTCTTCGGGTGGTTATACCCGACCGGGTAGGTGGCGAAGTTGGTAAAGAAGTCGAGCAGCATCCGGTTGCTGCGCGCGTCGTAGAGATAGGAGCCGCGGCTTCGCTCGACGTCCATGACGACGTGGTAGCCGTCCACCAGAATGTGGCGCGAGAGAACGTTCAGGACGTCCTCGGGAGAAAGCTCGGTCCTCGTCACGGTGGTCATCAATACCTCGAACGAAACGGGAAGAACGCCATTCTAAGGGTTGCGGGCTTCCGCGGAAAGGGGGGAGCGGTGATCCTTTACGACAGCATCGCAGCGGGGAAGTGCGTGTCCTCTTGCCTCGCCCCCATGCATCGGTCTTTGCCGAGCTGCTTGGCCCGATAGAGAGCCGCGTCGGCCGATCGCAGGATTTCGTTCTTCTGCTGTTCAACGGATGCGCCGGGCGTGGCGTGCGACCGGATCGAGGAAACGCCGAGCGACGCCGTCAGGACCCCGTGGAGGTTCAGGGCGGGATCGTTGAACCCATATGGCCTCGAGAGGAACGTCGAGGCGCGGATCGCGTTGCGGATCAGCTGGGCGAGCTCCATCCCTTCCTGCATGTCGTGTTCCGGCAGGATGAGGACGAACTCGTCCCCGCCGTAGCGCGTCAGCGTCGCCCGCTCGTCGGTGACCGTACGACGCAGGAGATATCCGACCTCGCGTAGCACCTGGCTGCCGGCAAGATGACCGTGGCGGTCGTTGACCGACTTCAGATTGTCGAGGTCGAGGAAGATGACGCAGAGGTCGCCGCCGTCGTGCGAGATCCGGGAGAGCTCCTGCGTGAGGCGCAGGTGCAGGTAGCGCTCGTTGTAGAGCCCCGTCAAGCCGTCCCGCTTGGCGACCTCGAAGGCTCGCCGCGCGTCGAGGAGGTTCTGAATCGATATCGAAGCGTAGTCGGCGAAGATTTCCAGCAGTCGGCGATCCTTCTCTCGGAAGCCGCCAGGCCCGATCTTGTTCACGAGCTCGAGCACGCCGCAGACCGCCGCCTCGATGCGGATCGGGACGCAGACGACCGAGCGCGTCTGGAAATCGTCGGGCAGGTCGAGCGTCGGGTAGAAATAGGGATCCTGGAGGACGTCGTCGGTCATGTACCCCGCGCCGGTCGCGTAGACGTGGCCGACGATGCCGAGGCGCGCGTTCATCCGCTTGTTCAGCCGGGCTTCCGCGCGCGGGCCATAGGTCGCGATAAAGACGAGGTCGTTCTCCATCCGGTCGTCGGAGTTCTTGGTGATCGGGTCGTCGAGCAGGATCGAGCCTGCTTCGGACGGCACGAATTCGTTCGCTTTCTGCAGAATCTCCCGGAGGAAGCGGTCGATCTCGATTTCTCCGGTGTAGGCGTAGTAGGCCTTGTGTCGCTCGAGAAAGTTTTCGAGCCTGCGGTTCTCAAGCGTGTGGACTTGCAGCACGAATTCGTCCGGAACCGGTTTATTTTACCATCTGATACGCTCGATTCGTGGCGCTCCTGCGAGAGCTCGATCCCGGAGAGGTGGGATGGGCCGAACGCATCAAGCCCGCCGAGCGCCAGGCTCCCCGAGCGATCCTTTTTCACCCCGACGGCAGCCGTGAGGAGCTTCCGCTCAAGGGCTGCGCGACCCACTTGTCCGCCAAAGGGGGCTTTCTCTACGCCGACCTGCACGCCCCGAACGAGGCAGAGCTCGAAGCGCTCCAGAGGGAATTCCACTTCCATCCGCTCGCGATCGAGGACGTACGGACCCGTCACCAGCGCCCCAAGATCGACATCTACGGCGACCAGTACTTCCTGGTGTTCTACCGGATCGGGGCGAGCGGCGAGAAGGGCGGAGACTGGGTCCTCCAGGAGCTCGACTTCTTCATCGGGCCGAACTTCCTGATCGTCACCCATGACTCCCAGGTCGACTTGCTCACCCAGATCTTCGGCCGTTTCGGCCGGGAGGAAGGCAAGAAAGACGTTTCCGGCCTTCTCTACGACCTCCTCGACAACCTCGTCGACGACTATTTCCTGTTCTTGGACGACCTGGGCGAGCGGTCTCAGCAGATCGAGGACGAGATCTTCGAGCACTACGATCAGGTCCATCTCGAGCGGTTGCTCGCTCTCAAGAAGGACCTCGCGCTGCTGCGGCGCATCGCCGCTCCGGAGCGCGACGCCGTCAACGTCCTCTTGAGGAGGGACCCGCCGATCCTCGATTCGGCTCGTATCTTTTACTTCCAGGACATCTACGACCATTTGATCCGGATCGCCGACTCGATCGATACGTACCGCGAGCTCGCCACGGGCACGCTCGATGCGTTCCTGTCGGTTCAGAACAACCAGCTGTCCGAGGTGGTGCGCAAGCTCACGATCATCTCGACCGCGTTTCTCCCTCTCATGCTCGTCACGAGCTTCTTCGGGATGAATTTTGCGAGGCTGGCCGGCGCGAAGGACGTTCTCTTCCTGCAGAGCATGCTGTTCATGACCGTGTTCGAGCTCGCCATCCTCTGGTTCCTGTGGTGGTGGGGGATTCTGGGGCACCGGAGACGCGAGTGATCCCGGCGCGAAAGCGCTGGGGCCAGCACTTTCTCGTCCGCTCCGAAACGGCGCTCCGCATCGTGGAGGCGGCGCGGATCGACCCCTCCGATACGGTCGTCGAGGTCGGGCCCGGCGACGGCGCCCTGACGCGCCCGCTCGCGGATCGGGCCGGTCGGCTCCTCGCGATCGAGATAGACCCCCTACGAGCCGGCGCGCTCGAGAGCTCGCTCGCGGGCGTCGCGAACGTTTCGATCCACCGTGGCGACGTACTCGAGAAGAGCTTCGCGGACTGGCTCGCGGAGGAGGGATGGCCGCCTCCCGCGGTGCTGGTCTCCAACCTTCCCTACAATGCCGCGACGCCGATCCTGGTGCGCGCCATCGAGGAGGAAGGCGCGATCTCCCGCGCGGTCGCGACCGTGCAGAAGGAGGTCGCGCGGCGGTTCGCCGCCGTCCCCGGAGCCGACGACTACGGGTATCTCTCGGTGCGCACCGCGGCTTTTGCCCGGGCACGCGTCCTCTTCGACCTGCCGGCCGGCGCCTTTCGTCCGCGGCCGAAAGTGACGTCGAGCGTGCTCGAGCTCGTCCCCCGTCCGGAGCGGATCGATCCGAAGGTGCGCGCCCGCGCGCTCGGCCTTGCCTCGCTCGCGTTTCGCTTCCGGCGCAAAACCGTCGGAAACGCGCTCTCCTCGGCGGTCGACCGGAGTCGGGTCGAGCGCGCGCTCGTGGCCCTCGGCCGCGACACTCGCGTTCGCGCCGAGGAGCTCTCGCTCGACGACTACGTCGCGCTCGCGGAGCGACTCGACGCGGCATGACGAACGGCTCGGAAATCTCGCTCGTCCCCCTCGGCGGTCTGGGCGAGTTCGGACGCAACGTGCTCTGGCTCGCTTCGGGCGGCTCGAACGTCGTTCTCGACGTCGGGGTCTCTTTTCCCGACGAGACTTTTCCGGGAATCGACCGGATCGCCCCCGACCTCTCGCCTCTCCGGGACGTTCCGATCGACGCCGTCCTTCTCACCCACGGCCACGAAGATCACGTCGGGGCGCTTCCGCTTCTCTCCGAGTGGTGCGATGCCCCTGTCTACGGCCTTCCCTTCACGCTGGCGCTCGCGCGGCGCCGATTGGAGGAGACAGGCCTTCCCGAGGACCGGCTGGTCGAGGCTCGGCGCGGAGAGACGGTCCGCGCAGGGAACTTCCGGTTCACCTTCTTCCGGGTCTCACACTCCGTTCCCGATTCTGCGGCCATCCTGATCGAAGCAGCAGGGCGGAAAATCTTCCACTCGGGAGACTTCAAGCTCGATCCCGATCCGCCCGACGGCGAGACAACCGACGTCGAGGGGATCGTGCGCGCCGCCGCGGAGGGGGTCGATCTCGCCCTGGTGGATTCGACGAATGCCGAGCGACCCGGCCGCGCTCTCTCCGAGAGGATCGCCGGGAGAGGCCTCGCGGCCGCGTTCGAAGGCGCGCCCCGCCGGATCATCCTGACGACGTTCTCGAGCCACGTCGCCCGGGTCTCTCAGGCCGTGGACGCGGCGATGGCGAACGGCCGGGGCATCGCGATGCTCGGTCGAAGCATGCGCACGGTCGCGGAGATCGCGGAGCGCTTCGGGCGTCTGCGGATCCCGGCGGCCTCCCGGATCCTCCCCGGAGAGCTCCAGGGGATTCCGGCCGGCCGCGTCCTGTGTCTGACATCCGGAAGTCAGGGCGAGCCCTTCTCCGCCCTCTACCGACTCGCGCTCGACGAGCACGCGGACCTGAAGATCGGTCGCGAGGACCTCGTGCTCTTTTCGTCTCGGACGATCCCCGGTCACGAACGATCCGTCAACCGCGTCACGGATCACCTCGTCCGGCGCGGTGCGCGGGTGTTGCGAGAAACGGATCCCCCGATCCACGTCTCGGGTCACGCTCACCGCGACGATCTCGCCGACTGGCTCGCGCTGGTCAAGCCCCGCGCCGTTCTCCCCGTCCACGGGGAAGTCCGAATGCTCGCCGCCGCAGCGGCGATCGCGCGGGAGTCCGGAATCCCCGGCGATCGCGTACCGCTGCTCGACAACGGCGATCGCCTGACGCTGACTCCGGAGGGAATCCACGTCGAGCGCGGCGCCGTCTCGACGGGCAAGATCTTCCTCGACTCGCGTCCGGAGGCGGTCGACCTCGAAGTCGTCCGGGACCGCCGGCGCCTGGCCGAGGAAGGCTTCGTCGTCATCCTCGTGCACGAGCGAGACGTCGTGGTCGTCTCCCGGGGCGTCGCCCGCGACGAAGCGGGCCTCGCCGGCCAGGTGACCCGGGCCACGAAGGAAGTCCTCGACCGCGCGACCGCGGAAGAGCGTTCGGACGCAGAGTGGCTGCGCGCACAGATCGCGCTCGCGGCCAAGCGCGCCTGCCGGCGCGAGTTCGGGATCCGGCCGGTGATCGTACCGGTCGTGGTCTGAGAGAAAGGGACGGATGACGTGGCTCGAGGCGTGTCTGCTCGGTGTCATTCAGGGGTTGACGGAGTTCCTCCCGGTGTCCTCCGACGGGCACCTGTCGGCCGCTGAGATGCTCCTGCCTGGTTTTGCGCAGGTCGGCGTCCTCTTCGACGTGATGGTTCACGTGGGAACCCTCGTCGCGGTCGTCGTCTTCTTCCGCAAAACGCTCGCCGAGGACGTCGGGGGATTGTTCTCCCGCAGAAGGGCGCAGAGGTCCGAATCCTGGAGGCTCGCCGTCCTCGTCATCGCGGGAACGGTTCCGACCGGGATCGTCGGACTGCTGCTGAAGGGGGCCGTCGAGGAATCCAAGACGGACCCGCGGTTCGTGGGATCGATGGAGATTCTGACCGGCCTCTTCCTGCTGCTGTCCCTGTTCGCGCGTGAGCCCGGCCGCGACCGCGCGTCCACGACCGTCTGGGACGCCATCCTGATCGGAATTCTGCAGGGCCTCGCCGTTCTCCCGGGTCTTTCGCGATCCGCGTCGACGATCGCTTTTGCCCTTCTCGTCGGTCTCGCGCGCCGCTGGGCTGTGACTTTCTCGTTCCTCCTCTTGCTGCCCGCGGTCGTCGGTGCGTCGGTCCTCGAGCTGTCCAGTGCCTGGCAGGAGAAGGGGGCTTCCTTCTTCACCGGACCGGACTTCGCGAAGTACGTCGGGGCCGCGGGGGTCGCCGGTATCGTCGGCTACTTCGCGATCGGATGGTTGATCCGCGCCGTCGTCGGGAAGCGGCTCCACTGGTTCGCGATCTACTGCATCCTCTTCGGCCTGGCGCTGATCTTTTTCGTCCGCTGACCGCGGGGATTCAGCGCATCAGGCTCCGGCGGTTCCACCGCTGCGCATGGCGGCTCGCCAGGCGAATGACCCCGTAGAGCATCACGCAGCAGAGGAACGCGAGCGCGAGACCCGCGTCGAACCGGAATGGCTGGTGCTGGAGGGTCCTGGGAAGCCCCGGAAACAGGACGAGAAAGTAGATCGCGTTGCCGACCAGGATTGCCGCCAGATACTCGATCCAGCGCCGCGGCGTCATCGGCCGGAGTCTATCTCCGGGACGACGCCGCGTATCGTCTAGGATTCGGAGAAGAGCCCTCCCTGCGGCGATGGCCGGCGGAACGGGGAAGGCTCTCGAGCGGAGTCGTCTTCGCGGTCCGAATGGTCGCGTCCGGTGTTGAGACCGAGCCGCCGGCATTCGACCTCGAAGAGCGTCTCGATCGCTTCCCACCGAGGACCGCGGCCGACCATGCGGTCGTGGAAGCGCGTGTCGTTTCTCTTGCCGCCGCGCATCCCCTCGATGGCGTTCCAGATTTTCCGGGCGCGGTTTGGAAAGGCTTCCGCGAGCCGCTCCTCGAATACCGGAAGCGTCTGCCCCGACAGCCGGATCAGGACGAGGAACGCATTTCGCGCGCCGCCGGCCCCCGCGCGCTGGAGCAGGGGCGCGATGTGGCTGTCGTTCAAACCCGGGATCACCGGCGCGATGCCGATGCCGGTCTCGATCCCGGCATCGGAGAGCATCCGGAGCGTCTCAAAGCGCTGGGAGGGAAGGCTCGCCCCGGGCTCGACCGCGCGGCCGGTCGCGTCGTCGGCGAAGGGGATGGAGAGCGAGACGGAGACTTTCGTCTCGCGCGACATCGCGGCGAGGAGAGGGATGTCGCGGCGGATGAGGGCGCCTTTCGTGATCATTCCGACCGGATTGCGGAACTCGCGGCAGACCTCGAGGGACTTTCGCGTGAGCCGATAGACCGCCTCGAGGGGCTGGTAGCAGTCCGTGTTGCCGGAGAAGGCGATCACCTCGCCCTTCCAGGAGGGGCGCCAGAACTCTTCGCGCAGCCGCTCGGCGATGTTGGTCTTGACGACGATCTTGCGGTCGAAGTCCGTGCCGGCGCCGAAGCCCAAGTACTGGTGGCTCGAGCGGGCATAGCAATAGGAGCACGCATGAAAACACCCACGGTACGGATTGAGGCTCCAGCGGAAGCCGACGTCGGGGCTCTCGTTCTCGGCGAGAGCGCGTTTCGCCTCTTCTTCGTAGACCTCGAGCTCGGCCGGCGGCGGCTCGCCCAGCCACTCGACCTCGGTCGTCGCCCAGGGGTTCGGGGGATTCGAGACGCGCCGCACCATCGTCCGCCGGAGACTAACAGTTGCGCCCTTTTTACGCCAGACCGATCGTCGGGGTCGTTCAGCCGTAAAAGACTTCTGCGACCTCGAGCAGCCGGGGATCCACCGTCTTCAGGCTGCCTACGGCCTCCGCGAGGGGGACGCGGACGATCTCCCCCGCGCGCAACGCGACCATCTGGCCGAAGGCGCCGTCGTGGACGGCGTCGATTGCGGCGATTCCGAAGCGGGTCGCGAGGACCCGGTCGAACGCTGTCGGCGTTCCGCCTCTCTGCACGTACCCGAGGACCGTCACCCGGGTGTCGAATCCCGTCCTCTGCCGGATCTCTCGCGCGAGCACGTTGCCGATGCCTCCGAGGCGGACGTGCCCGAACTCGTCCACCTCGCCCGATTGCACGATCATCGAGCCCTCTTTCGGCTGAGCGCCCTCCGCGACGACGACGATCGATGCATACCTCCCCTTCTGGTGCCTCTGAAGCAGGCTTTCGCAGACCTCATCGACATCGAACGGCCGCTCCGGCACGAGGATGTAGGCGGCACCTCCCGCGATCCCCGCGTAAGCCGCGATCCATCCGGCGTGCCGTCCCATCACCTCGCAGACCAGCACGCGGTTGTGCGATTCGGCGGTCGTATGGAGCCGGTCGATCGCATCGACGACGATTTGCACGGCAGTGTCGAAG
>DASWDK010000122.1:0-9987 GCA_036395335.1 Thermoanaerobaculia bacterium | reverse complement strand
CGCAGTGGCATTCCGACACGTTCCGATCGGCCCCGCAGTGCGGGCAGAGGCCGCGGCAATCCTCGCGGCACAGCGGCTTCATCGGGATGGCGATCTGGATACGCTCCGCGACGATCGGGGCGACGGGGACCACCGGGTCCTCGTAGAAGTAGGCGTCGAGGTCGTCCCGATCGAGCGGAAGCTCCCCTTGGGCGACGGGCTGCCTCGGATAGAGAAGGAGCGAGAACTCCTCCTCGTCCGCAAAACCGTAGGGCGCGAGGCATCGGCTGCACTCGAGCTTCCCTTGCCACGAGAGCCGGGCGGTCAACGAGTATGCCCCCTCGACGCGCGAGACCTCCCCCGCGATGTGTGCCGGAGAGACGGCGACGAGCGGCTCGCGGGCGAGCTCCTCGACGGTGAACGGCACCTCGAAGTCGAACCGGAGAGGCTCGTCGACGATGGCTTCGAGCGAGAGGCTGGGCCCGGGCTTCATGATCGAACCGGTGATTCTAGCGATTCCGGTCCTCGAGTCAAACCTCTGATAGCTTGGGTTCGGGATGAGAATCGCCGTCGACGCGCGGGCTCTTCTCGGTCAGAGCACGGGCATCGGCACCTATACCCGCGGCATCTCCCGCGCGCTCGCGGCGCGCGGCGGAAACCAGGTCGGCCTCTTCACGCCCCGGCCGCTCGCCGACCCCCCGTCTTCCAACGGCGCCCTGAGCCTTCACGCCGATCATCACCGGTTCGGAACGGTCTGGCTCCAGACGACACTCCCGGCGCGTGTGAAGGCCTGGGGTGCCGATGCGCTGCTCGCCGCTCTCACGATCGCGCCCGTTCGGGGTGATCTCCCGATCGTCTCGGTGGTTCACGATCTGACCGCCCTCACCCACCCGGAGTGGCACAACGCACGCACACTGGTCGGGTTCCTGCCTCTGTGGGAAAAGACGGTCGAGCGCGCCGCGAGGTTCGTCTGTGTCTCGGAATCGACGGCGCGCGACCTCTCGGAGCTCTATCCCGAGACGAACTCCCGGGTCGCGGTTGCGCGCAACGGAGTCGAGGAAACCTTCACGCCTCTCGCGATTCCGGCGGAGGCCGAAAGAACCCGGCGCCGCTTCGCATCGGGGCGGCAGTACCTGCTGTACCTCGGTACTCTCGAGCCCCGAAAAAACGTCGAAACTCTGGTTGCGGCATGCGAGCGGCTCTGGGCGCGCCGGAGAGCTCGACCGGACCTGGTCTTGGCCGGCGGCTCGGGATGGAAGACCTCGGCGCTCCTTCGCCGGATCGCGCGGTCCCCCTTCCGCGACAAAATCCACGTCGCCGGTTACGCTCCGAGATCCGTTGCGCTCGACCTCTACCGGGCGGCCGAGGTCTTCGCCTACCCGTCGCTCTCGGAGGGCTTCGGTCTGCCGGTCGTCGAGGCGATGGCGTGCGGCACCCCGGTCGTGGCTTCGGACATCGACGCGCTTCGCGAGGTGGCCGGAGACGCGGCGCTCTTCGTTCCGCCGCGCGACGCGGCGGCGCTCGAGCACGCGATCACGCGAGCCCTCGAGGACGTGGAGACGCGCGACCGACTCCACCGGGCGGGTCCGCCGCGGGCCGCGCTCTTCACCTGGGAGGCGGCCGCCGAGCAGACGGCGGCGGCGCTCGCCCGAGCCGCGGGCGGAGCAGCGGAATGAACGACCTGCGTCCGACGATCGGAATCGACGCGCGCAAGCTGAAGGACTTCGGGATCGGCTCGTATGTCCGGAACCTTCTCGACGCGATCTCGCGGCGCCCCGAGTCGCAGCGGTACCGCTTCCGGGTTTACGCCCGAGGCGCCGACTCCGAGTGGATGCCGCACCTGCCGGAAAACTTCGCGGTCATCGAGGAGGATTCTCCCGGCTACTCCTTCGCGGAGCTCACCCGGTTCGCGATCCGGCTCTTCCGGGACCGGCTCGACCTCTTCCATGCGACCCATTACGTTCTCCCCCCGCTCCGCAGCCGGTCGATCGTCACGATCCACGACATCATTCACCTCCTCTACCCGCAGTTCCTCCCGAATCGCGCCGCGCTCATCTACGCCCGGGTGATGATCCGGCGTGCGCTCGCACGCGCCGATCGGATCATCACCGTGTCTTACAACAGCAAGCGGGACCTCGTGGATTACTTCGGCATCACGCCGTCCCGCGTGGACGTCATCTACAACGGGGTCTCTTCCCGTTTCCGGCCGGACGTGCCGCAGGAGGAGCGCCTCCGAGTCGCTCGAAAGTACGGTCTCCGCCCGCCGTACCTTCTTTTTCTCGGAGGAGAGAAGCCCCACAAAAACGTTCAGAACGTCGTCCGCGCGTTCGCGGAGGCCCGGCGGGCGCGGCCCGACCTTCCGCACCTCCTCGTGCTCGCGGGGCCCATGCCGAGGAACAGCGCCCGCATCGACGCGCTGATCGCCGCCCTCGACGTCGGCCCGGCCATCGCGCGGCCGGGTTTGATCGAGGAAGACGACCTGCCGGGTCTCTTCGCCGGAGCCGACGTGCTCCTTTACCCGACGCTCTACGAGGGGTTCGGGCTGCCCGTCATCGAGGCAATGGCCTGTGGAACGCCGGTGCTCACGTCCTCGAACTCGGCGCTCCAGGAGATCGCCGGCGGCTACGCTTACCTGGTCGACCCGCTCGACGTGGACGCGATCGCGCGCGGAATCGTCGCGCTCACAACCGACCCGAAGATTCGCGCCGACTTCGTGGAGCTCGGAAAGAAGCGGGCGCTCGACTTCTCCTGGGACAAGGCAGCAGAACGGACGCTCGAAGTGTACGGAGAAGCGCTTGCGCGCCCCGGGAGCCGCGACTCGGGACGCGGGGCGCGATGAGAACCGCGGTCATCCACGACTGGCTGAACGGCATGCGCGGCGGCGAGACGGTCCTCGAGGCGATGCTGCCGCAGTTGCCCGAGCCGACCATCTTCACGCTCTTTCACGTGCCGGGCTCCGTTTCTCCCGGCATCGAGCGGTATCCGATCCACGCGTCCTGGCTCAATCGGCTTCCGTTCTCGCGGCACCACTACCGACAATACCTTCCCTTGTTTCCGCGCGGAGTCGAGTCGTTCGACCTGTCGGGCTTCGACTTCGTGGTCTCGTCCTCTCACTGCGTCGCCAAGGGAGCGATCGCTCCGAACGGAGCTCCGCACCTCTGTTACTGTCACACGCCCGTCCGCTACGCCTACGAGCAGTTCGAGACCTACTTCCCGCGGAACAGGACGCGATTCTGGAAACTGAAGAAAGCGGCCATCGACCGGCTCCGTCGATGGGACCGCGCGACCGCGGGCCGTCCGACGCGGTATCTCGCGAACTCCTCCGCGGTGGCAGAAAGGATCCGGAAGCACTACGGGCGCCCGGCGGCCGTCGTGCCTCCACCCGTGGATGTGGAGTTCTTCCGGGGATCGGATGGGATGCGCTCCGATTTCCTTCTCGCGGTTGGCTCGCTCGTCCCTTACAAGCGATACGAGCTCGCGATCGAGGCGGCCCGGCTCGCCGGCCGGCCCCTCGTCCTCGTCGGAAAGGGTCCGGAAGAACGGCGCCTCCGCGCGCTCGATCCCGCGTCCGTAAGAATCTTGTCGGACCTCGATCGCGAGGCGCTCCGGGAGCTCTATCGAACGTGTTTCGCGTTCGTCCAGCCGGGAGAGGAGGACTTCGGGATTTCGCTCGTGGAGGCTGCGGCGTGCGGCGCGCCCGCGGCGGCGCTGGGGAGAGGCGGGGCGCTGGACACCGTCGTCGAAGGGGTCAACGGAGCTTTGGCGACCGAGGAGACGCCCGAAGGCCTGGCCGCCGCTCTGGAGCGGCTCGGCCGCATGCGCTTCGATTACACTGCCGTGCGGGCGAGGGCGCTGCCGTTTTCCCGCGAGCGCTTCGCGACGCGGTTCCGCCGGGAGGTGGCGGATCTCGTCCCTCTCCCGGAGCAAGAGGGTCGCGCTGAGGAGAACAGGCTGAGCCCGCAGTCATGATCCGAAACTCGAACCGCCGGCTGGCGGCGCTCTTCCTGACGACCGACCTCTTCGCGACTTTCGCGGCGCTGGTCGCCGCGTACTGGCTGCGCTTCGAGGCGGAGATCATCCCGGTCACCAAGGGTGTTCCCTCGGCCTCCGCTTACCTGCGGCTTTTCCCGTTCATCGCCGTCCTGTGGCCGCTCGTGTACTACTTCCACGGCCTCTACCAGGTCCGACGCAACCGCTCGAGCGTGGAGGAAGGGCTCGCGGTCCTCGTCGCGACGGCGCTCGCGACTCTTCTCTTGATCGGCATCGCGACCTTTTCTCGAGGCTTCGACTACTCCCGCGCCGTGCTCGTGCTCTTCTTCGTCTCGGACGTCCTCTTCGTCTTCGCCGGACGCACCGCGATCCGCCGCTACCTCGAGGAGGCCTGGCGGCACGGTTACGGCGTTCGCCGCGTGCTCGTCGTCGGAGCCGGAAGGCTCGGCCGCGCGGTCGTGGACAAGCTCGCCGAGCATCCGGAATCGGGGCTGCGATCGGTCGGCTTCGTCGACGACGATCCGGAGAAGCGCGGCGCTTCGTACCGAGGCGTGCCGGTCGTCGGGGCGACGGGCGATGCCTCGCGAATCGTCGAGGAGAAACGCGTCGACGCGGTGTTCCTCGCGCTCCCGCTCGGGGCGCACCGCGCGATGCTCGCGGTGCTGAAGGACGTCGCCCGAACGGTCGCCGACGTCCGCGTGGTGCCCGATTTACTGCAGTACATCACTTTCCGAGCGGGAGTCGAGGACCTCGACGGTCTGCCGGTCGTCCACCTGACGCAGGTTCCGCTGACCGGCTGGATGAGCCTCGTCAAGCGGACGCTCGATCTGGCGATCGCCGGGACGGCTCTCCTCTTCCTCTCCCCTCTTTTCGCGGTGATCGCGGTCGCGATTCGCTTGACCGGCGGCCCGATCCTTTACCGCCAGCAGCGGATGGGCCTCGACGGCCGCCCCTTCGAGATCGTGAAGTTCCGGTCGATGCGGCCGGACGCGGAGGAGGAGTCGGGACCCACGTGGGCGGGGCCGGAAGATCCGAGACGGACACGCGTGGGCCGGTTTCTGCGCCGCTGGAGCTTGGACGAGCTCCCCCAGCTCGTCAACGTCGTCAAGGGAGAGATGTCGCTCGTCGGGCCGCGACCCGAGCGCCCCGAGTTCGTGCGGGAGTTCAAGGAGAAGTTCCCACAGTACATGCTGCGGCACCGCGTCCGGTCCGGCATAACCGGCTGGGCGCAGGTCAACGGCTGGCGCGGGAATACCAGCCTGTCGAAGCGGATCGAGTACGACCTCTACTACATCGAGAACTGGTCACTCGCGCTCGACATCAAGATTCTCTGGATGACGCTCCTGTACGGGCTGCGCCACCGCAACGCGTATTAGCGCCGCTAGGCCAGCTTCTTCAACCTCTTCACACGCTCGCGCAGCTCCCGCGCCGTCGCCGCGTCCGTCGAACGGCCGCCGAAGGCGCTTTCACAGTAAGCGTTCACGACGGCGCGGGCGTCGGGAACGGAGGAGGGAGCGGCGACTTCGAACAGGCGCGCGACCTCCGCCGGGGGCACGGCGGGTGGAACGCTGCCGAGCCGCTGCGCCAGGATGCGCCGCAACGCGAGATACGCGCGGGTGGCGGGCGGGATCATGGGCCGGCGCGTGATCCCCTGGAACGCGATCAAGCCGAGCGCCGCGAGTCCGAGCACCACGACGACGGCCTTCGCCCCCGCCGGGAAGACGCCTCGTTCGCCGGCCCCCTTCCAGAACTGGAGCGAGCGAGCGGCGCTCCCGAACGAGTCGCGAAAAGCCTCGGTCAGCTGGATCTGGTCGCCGGCGTCGAATCCGAGAATTCGCCGGTCGTAGAAGACCTCGATTTCGCGGCCGACCGTGACCAGGCGCCTCCACCAGGACACCCGCGCGGTCGCCGGCGGGATTCCGGACGGCGGGGTCGGGTCGATCACCTGAAAGCCGGCGCCGTCGAGATCCGCCTCGACCCACGCGTGCAGATTCGTTCCGCGCACCACGATCATGTCGGAGAAAGCTCCGACTTCACCGCCGTAGGAACCGGTCACCAACCGTGCCCGGACGCCGCGAGAGGCGAGCATCATCGCCGCCGCAGAGGCGAAGTACTCGCAGTGACCCGCTTTCGAGCGCAGGAGGAAGCTGACGAGCGGATCGCCGCTGCCCCTCGGAGGATCGAGCGTGTAAACGAAACCCTTCTGGAAGTGCTGGACGATCCGATCGGCAATTTCCTCGGGACGGGTGAGACCGGCCGTCAGCTTCGAAGCGTAATCACGGACCGCGGCAGGAACGTCCGACGGATCGATTGCGCTTCCCCCGGCTCCCCGCGCCGGGCGATTCCCGACCGAGACTTCGTAGCGCACAGTCACGCGGCTGGAAGAGACCTGGACCGAGCCGTCGGGCAGCAGAACGGGCCGGCCGCGCTCGACCCGCACGTGGGAGGACCGATACGGCAGGAAGAGGAAGCCGCTTCCGAAGACGTTTTCGTCCACCGAAAGATGGGCGGTCCGGCCCTCGGAAGGGAGCGAATCGCCGCTCACGAGAGTAACGCCGGAGGGGCCGTGGCCTCCCTTGACCGCGAGCGAGTTTCGAGTCCAGACGCCGTTGCGATAGCGCGTGAACACGGCTTCGCGCAGACGGAGCAGCTGGGGAAGCGCGACCGGGGGATCCACCGAAAGGCGCAGAACGACCCGGTCGGAGAGCTTCGCGCTGCCGAAGGAGTCGAGGTCCACGCGATCGGTCGTCACGGCGGTCGAGGCGGCGTCCTCGACGCGGATCGGCGAAAGCGCGTAGGGCCCATGGAGCCGCGGCAGCAGGAAGAAGAGTGGCCCTCCCAGAAGCACCCCGCCCAGAAGAGCGACCGCGGAGAGGCCCGCGGTCGGCACGGCCGTCAGGACCCGGCCGGGAGGACCCTCCTCGAAGTCGGCGAGCACGGCGAGCCGCGAGAGCGTTCGAAAGGCAAGGACGGCCATGAGCGCGCAGTAGAGGAGCGAAGCAACGTGCGTCGAGGACGAAACGGACGCGAGCACGAGTAGGAATACGACCAGAAGGGCCGTCCGCGCCTCGCTCGCGCGCTTCAGAGACGCGAGCTTGGCGATCGCCGTGAAGAGGAGCAGATGCGACACAGATCGCAGGAGTCCCGGGCGCAGCATCGCCGTCTCGACCGCGAGCCAGAAGAAGTAGGAAAGCCCGATCGCGTTCAGGACTCCGTCGGACAGCCGCACCGGGCGTCCCGCCCGCGCCCGCAGAAAGAGGAGGATGAGCGCGCACTCGTACAGGGCGATCCCCATCGGGGACGCGCCGTGCGTCCACAGGAGGGGCAACGGGGCGATGAGGGCGGGAGGCCCCAGCACGAGAACGTACGCGCGCCGCAGCCCCGCCGGCATGATCGGCGCTCTCACGTGATCATCAGGCGGTGATCCCCTCTCCGCATCGGGGGGAAGGGAGGCGCCTCTTCCGGCGCGACCGGCTCGAGCCGCGCGAGGGCTTCGAGAATGCGGCCGCGCTGCCCGCGGCCCGACCGGGGCGGGACCTTGACACCGCGGGATTGGAATCCGACGTCGGCGCCCCGGGACAGGAGCATCAAAGCCTGCCCGGCGCAATGGGAGATCGCCCGTTCGAATCGCTCCAGCGCGGCCGGATCGTTTCGATCCGAGAGAACGTTGTCGACGACGAGAAAGACCGCGCGGTCGCGTTCCGCCTCCCGCTCCCGGACGATCCAGCGGCGCATCCGCGCCGACTGCTTCCAGTGCAGGTCGCGCGGATCGTCTCCGGACACGAAGTCCCGCAGCGTCCGGATGTCGGCTCCCCCGCCGCGGCGATGCACGTGGGGACGGTTGCCCCGCGCGTCCTCGGGCGGGACGTCCGGGACCGCGCTCGCCACCGGCACCGGGAAGACCACGATCTCTTTCGAGACGATGGCAAGACGGTATTTGCGAAAGAGCCCGATCGGGAATCGCGAGAGGAGGCCCGCGTCCGCCTCCCGGAATACGCCGCGCCGCGAGAACACCGCTTCGACGACGACGTCCCGCGACTCGCCCGCCTTCAGGGGATCGATCCAGAGCGGACCCGGCAGCGAGTCGTGGAGGAAGAAGAGCGCCTGGGCCGTTCCGGTCGCGAGCTGGTTGGCGACCCGGACCCGGAGAAGAGCGGGTCGGGTCGCCACTACCTCGGACATCGCCTCGATCTCGCAGCGAACCCCGCGCACGTTGCGGCGGGACAGCATCCCGGAAACCGCCATGCCGGCGAGGAGCGCGGCGAGCACCAGGTAGAGGCCGTTGTTGCCCGTGTTGGTCGCCGCGATCGCGACGACCAGACACATGAGGATGTAGCCGAGACCGAAATTCGTGACCCGGATGCCCCAGTCGGGGATGAGCCGCGTCACGGGGCCGGTCGAGCGCAGAAGGGAGTCGAGGGACGGTCCGGTCTCATGCGCTCGTTTTCCTCATACCGGCACCGGCACCTGTGCGAGAACCCGTTTGATCATCTCGCGCTCCCGTCCGCCGGCGCCGAAGCCGTCGGAGGACATCGACAGGATGCGGTGGGCGAGCACCGCCGGAGCCACCGCCTGGGCGTCGTCGGGGATCGCGTAGTCCCTTCCCTGCACGAGCGCGTACGCCTGAGTGGCGCGGTAGAGCGCCTGAGCCCCGCGCGTCGAGACCGGCAGCCGCAGCTCGCCCGAGCTGCGCGTGGCAGAGACGAGCTCGTGGAGGTAGTCGAGCAGCCGGTCGGCCACCCGGACGCTCTCGGTCGCATCCTGGAGCTCGAAGACGCGCTCGCGCTCCAGCACCGGAAGGAGAGAGGCGAGGTCCCGCTCGGTGCCGCCCCGGCGAAGGAGCGCTTTTTCCTCATCGGCCTTCGGGTAGCCGAGCGAGAGCCGCAGGAAGAAACGGTCCATCTGGGACTCGGGGAGCGGGTACGTACCGAGGTACTCGACGGGGTTCTGGGTCGCGACGACCATGAACGGCTGCGGGAGCACCCGCCGCTCGGACTCGACCGTCACCGCGCCCTCGTTCATCGCCTCCAGAAGCGCCGACTGGGTCTTCGGGGTCGCGCGGTTGATCTCGTCGGCCAGGACGATGTTTGCGAAGAGAGGACCGGCGTGGAATTCGAAGGCGTCGGTCGCCGCGTGAAAGACGGTGATGCCGAGGACGTCCGCCGGAAGGGTGTCGCTCGTGAACTGAATGCGGCGGAACTCGAGGGAAAGGCTGCGCCCGAGGGCGCGCGCCAGCGTCGTCTTCCCGACGCCGGGCACGTCCTCGATCAGGATGTGCCCGCGGGAAAGGAGCGCGGTCAGAACGAGATCGATCACCGCGGGGTCGCCACGGTACGCGAGCGCCACGTTCTCCTTCAATCGGGCGAGGTCCGAGCCGATCGAGACCCTCACTCTCGCGCTCCGCCTTTCCCTCGCAGCCGCTCGACGGCGGCGCGCAGCTCCTTCTCGGAATCGAACGGGAGGACCAGAACGCCCTCTTCCCCGACGACGATCGCGGTTCCGCGGACCCCGGGGGCGAGGACGGGCGTCTGCGACAGGATGAGGTTGCCCGCTTCGTCGGACGCCCCTCGCATGTCGCGCACCGCTCTCCAGCTGCCGACGTCGCTCCAGCCTGCAGAGAGCGGCACCGCGCGGACGCCGCGGGCGCGCTCCATGACGGCGTAGTCGATCGAAGTTGCCGGAAGCGCCTCCCACGCGGATCGGGCACCCTGGGGATCCGCGACGAGCCGGTCCCGATATCGCTCGACGGCGCTCACGAGGTCGCCCGCAACGCGGCGCGCTTCGGCGAGAAACCGCGACGGCCGAAAGACGAAGATTCCGGCATTCCAGAAATGCCTCCCGGACGCGACGAAGGAGGAGACGCGCACGGCGTCCGGCTTTTCGACGAATTGCACGACTTCATGACCGTTGCCGCCCTCCAGGTCCGCGACTTCAAGATAACCGAAGTCCGTCTCGGGCCGGTCGGGAGGGACCCCGAGGACGACCACGGAGGCCGAGTCGCACACGCGGCCCGCCGCT
>DASWDK010000121.1:0-2005 GCA_036395335.1 Thermoanaerobaculia bacterium | reverse complement strand
AGGAACCCGGATTTTCGCGAGGTAAGACCGGACGAGATTCGTCGGATAGCGGCTCGCGTCGTCGGTCTGCTGTCCGAGGACGAGAACGACGGCGCGCCGCGTGTAGCCCGCCGATGCCTGCAGGCCGGCGATCGCGACGGCGTCGGCGAAGCGCTCGCCGGACCCTTTCGGAATCGGATGCGAAACGTGGGTGAGCAGCCAATGGATTCCGGCGAAGTTTCCCGCGAAATCGCGGGACGCATCGAAGAGCTCCGTCGGCATCTCGGAGCCGGCCGCTCGATTCGCCCGCGGCCAGAGGAAGCGGATCCGGTCTGCGTCATCGAGCCGGTTCTCGAAGCGCGTGGCGTCCGGATCGTACCGGGGAAGCGACCCGCCCTCTCCGAGGACGAAGATAGTTCGGCCGCTTTTTCCGAGCTTCGCCAACGCCTCGGTGTGGTCGGTATCGCGAACGACCAGAACGAGCGCGGGCCCCTTCTCGACCGCGACGACGTGAAGCGGCTCGGTTCCTTTTCGGAACCATCCCTGAATCGAGGAGGATGGCGGAAGCGACGTAGCGCTCGAGAGTCGGATGGGAACCCCGGTCAGCTCGCTCGACGCCTCGCTTTCCGAGCCCGCTCCCAGAACGAGGCCGGCGCGCGAGACGACGGCCGGTGAGAACTCGACCTCCGCCGAAATCAGATGGATCGATTCGGGAGTGAACTCGGGCAGTCGAATGCGGGAGGGATTCCGGACGTCGAGCGGCTTTCCGTCGAACGTCACGGCGATGCGAAGCGGAGGGGTGCCGAGAAGGCTCTGCCAGGCCAGCCGGACGGCTACGCCGCGGCCCTCGGAGTTGCGCTCGAGAAGCAGAGACACCTCGGCGGGGGGACGCGGGACGTTCAACCACTGCCTCGCGCGCGCCAGTTCGTGCCCGTCGGAATCGAAGGCCCGCGCGACGAGCTCGTGCGGCGCCAGTTCACGACCGAGGTCCACGTCGAGCGACCAGGGAGCCTTCTCGAGTCGGCCGGAGGGGCGACCGTCGAGCTCGAACGCGACCGCGGCGGCCGGCCCTTCGATCGCGACGGTGACGGGATGGGTTCCGAGAACGAGCCCGAGAAAAAGCGAGGTGAACGCGATCGAGGTCAGCTGGCGATCGTCGAGACGGCGGCGGGGCGGCGTCCTTTCGCGCGAGCCGCGGAAATTCGTTTCTTGGGGCGCTCGGTCATGCGGACGATCCAATCGCCGAAACCGTCACTCGCGTCGTCGACCCGGTACGCGAGGATCTCCGGAAGCTCATAGGTGTTGACCTTCTGGATCGTCTCGCGCACGGCCTGGAACTGGCCCGCGACCGTCTTGATGACCAGGAGCATTTCGGTGTCGTCGCAGACGCGCCCCTTCCAGCGGTAGATCGAGTGGACGTTCGGGACGATGTTGACGCAGGCCGCCTGGCGGTTGCGGATGAGCGCGTGAGCGACGTCCAAGGCCTGGTCTTCGGTCCCGACCGAGGTGACGACGATGATCAGATCCTTGGCGCGCACGCGGAGGCATTCCATTACGGGGCTCGATTGGTGTCAAGCTTGGTCGCCGCGGAACGGAATATCCCCGCAAGCCGGGTGTTAACATTCGTCCCGGATCTTTGAAGACATCGAGCGAAGATTCATCCGTTGGGGGCGAAACGGCTTCGACGGGGACGATCACGCGAAAGGTCGCATGCCGAGGTTCACTCGCCTCGTAAAAAAAGGGTGAAAAACAGTAGCTGCGAACAACAGCAACTTCGCTCTGGCTGCTTAATTCAGTAGCCACGTTTGCTTGGGGAGCGCACCCGCCGCGCTCCGGCTGACGTCGCGAAATGCGGGTGTAGCCGCTCCGGATCCCCGGACGGAGCGGCGAAACGAATCCGGGGTTGCTCTGCCGCCGTTTTGCCTCTTCTCGAGGCGGCGGAGCGAGAATCGAGAAGAGGCTGAGCATGGAGTGGCCTCTCCCGTGGCGCTTCCGGACGCGGGTTCGACTCCCGCCGCCTCCACCA
>DASWDK010000120.1:0-5031 GCA_036395335.1 Thermoanaerobaculia bacterium | reverse complement strand
TTCGAACTGGAAATCGTCCCCCGCGCTGGTGTCGGAATCGACCGGACGCGTATGCGCGAATTTCTTCGGCTCGCCCCCGCGGAACGAGCGAGGATCGCGATCGAAGAAGCGCGAAATCTCGAAAAGATCTTCCCGCGCCGCCAACCGTGAGCTCCGTACAATTCGATCCGATTCCGATACTGCAACATCTGTCCGAGCACCGCGTTCGCTTCGTCCTGATCGGGGGCTTCGCGGGCCGTCTGTGGGGCTCCAACACGATCACCAACGATCTCGACATCTGTTATGCCCGGGACCGCCCCAACCTCAAGGCTCTTGCCGCGTGCCTTCGCGGGTTCGGCGCCACCTTGCGCGGCGCGCCGAAGGACCTTCCATTTCTGCTCGATGCACAGACGCTCGAGCGGGGCGACCGTTTCACGTTCGAGACGAGATACGGAGACCTCGATTGTCTCGGCACCCCGGCGGGGTCGAGAGGCTTCCAGGATCTCGTCGACGGAAGCGCCGAGATGGTCGTGGATTCAGTTCGCGTCCTCGTCGCGGCGCTGCCAGACTTGATCCGCTTGAAACGCGCCGCGGGTCGACCGAAGGACTTAGTCGAAGTCGAGATACTCGCTGCGCTGGGCGAGGAAATCGAGCGCAATCGGCGCGACGATCGCTAGTCGGGGCTGACAATAGGTCTCGTGAATCTCCGGTTCTACGGGACGAAGGGCTACGTCGAGGAGTCTTCCCGCGCCCACGCCGGGCACTCCGCCTTCACGATCGAAGCGGATGGGTTCCGCCTCCTCTGCGACTTCGGCGAGAACCGCAAAGGGCTGCTGAAGAAGATCCGGCCCGACGCGATCTTCGTCTCGCACGCGCATCCGGACCACTCCTGGGGACTCGAGGAGGGCACCGGGGTCACCGTCTACGCGTCGGAGATCACCCACGCTCTCACGGAGAAGTTCTCGATCGAGGAGCGCGTCGTGCTCGCGCCGGGAAAGCGCGTCCGCGTCGGCCCGTTCTGGTTGACCGCTTTTCCTGTCGTTCACTCCGTCCGCTGCCCCTGCACCGCGGCGCGGCTGGAGATCTCGGCTCGCGTTCTGGTTTACTCCGGCGACGTCGTGTCGTTCGAGAATCCGGAGGGAGCTCTTTCCGGAGCCGACGTCTACGTCGGGGACGGCTCGACGCTGAAAGGCTCGCTCGTCCGGCGGCATCCGAGCGGTGCGCTCATCGGACATACGACGGTCCGCGCGCAACTCGGCTGGCTCCAGAAGTACGAAATCCGGCGGGCGGTCTTCTCCCATTTCGGAAAGGGGCCGATCGAGATGGGGGAGGAAGCTCTCGCGGAAGCCCTCGGAAAGCTCGTTTCCGAGCGCTTTCCCGAATGCGAGGTTACCCCGGCGAGCGACGGATCGACGATCGAGGTCTGATCGTCCGTCAGCGCGGCGAGGTTCCCCCGGCGGTCGCCGTCATGCCCGAGCTCGCCGTACTCGCTGTCGCCGGGGCAGCGGAACCTCCCAACGTTGCGGCGCTTGCCCCGCCCCTCGTCACCGGTGCAGCGGTCGTCGGGAGGGCCGTGGCGCTCGTGGCGCCCCCCGTCGTGGTCAGCCCCGTCTGCGCGAACGCCGCGCCGGTTCCGGTCGGGAAGCCGTTCGTGTCGATCGTCTGAGTCGCGCCTGCCGAGCCGACCACCGGGAAGCCGTTCGATCCGATCGTGGGCGTGCCGGCTGCGCCTGGAGACGCTGCGGTCACGGGGACCGGGAACCCGTTGGCGCCGAAGATGAAGCCGCCGGCCGTTCCCGCGGAGCCGAGAGTCAAACCGCTCGCGCCTGGAGTCGCCCGGATGAGGTCGCCGCGGAACACCTGTTGCTCGATCGTCGCGGCGAGCGGAGAGACGACCACCACGTCGGCCGCCGTCGACGAAGTCCTCGCGCCGCCGGTCGGTCCGAAGAAGACGACTTGACCCGGAATGAGAGTCGATTTCACGGAAGCCAGGAGGCTCGCGGTCTTTCCGAAAGGCAGAGTCGCGGCGGCCTTCGCGGCTTCGAGACGTCCGGGAACGATCGAGATCTGGTTTCCGGCGCCGGTGATCGTGATGACCGGCGCGACCGACTTCACCACCGGGGTCTTTCCAGCGGCCGCGACGACGAGAACGCCGACTGAGAAAACTGCAAGAACGAGAGCTTTCGTCTTCATGGCAAACACCTCGCGGAAAAGGATTCGCAATACGTCATACCGATCATGACCAGGCGTTGCAGGATCCGTTCCGGCGCCTATCTCCTTGCGCTCGAACGGGCTGCGAGTGGACTAGCGCGGAGACGCGTCCCGCGGCGAAACTCAGGCTTCGGTGGGAAGGCTCGGGCCGGGGGCGGAGACGGGCCGGGCGGCGGGCGTCGGCGGTCGCGTCTGCAACGTCTCCGCAACGACGACGGCCCGGCGCGCCTCGCGCGCTCGTTTGACGAGCGCGAGCAGGCCTCCGGCCATCATCACATAGAAGCCTCCCCACACGAGGTTGATGAGCGGCTTCTCGGTGACTTCGACGGAGAGCGACTCGCGTGTTGCGGCCTGGTGGTCCGCGCTCGGGTCCTTCGAGAGACCTCGAAGGCGAAGGACGACCGAGCCGTCGGAGGGCGAGACCGCCATCACCTTCATGTAGGCACCGGAATGTCCGGGGATCTCGAGCTCCGGCGCTTCTGGCTCGGCTCCATCCAGGTGGTAGACGTAGCGCAGTGTGGCATCGTGCTTCGAGCCGTCGGGCGGCGTGATCGTGAGCTCGGTCAGCACGAGGACCTCCTTGCCTCCCGAGAGCATCGCGGAACGGTCCGCGTTGAACTCCCGGAAAGTGAAGCCGGTTCCCTCGACGTTCGACGTCGTCCCCTTCGCGAGAGAGACGTCGCGGCCGATCCGCTCCGGCTGTCCCGGATCGTACTGCTGCGGCGAGACGTAGTCGTCGAGCACCGCCGACCGGCGGATTGCCGGGTTCGCCATCAGCTGGCCGGTCTTCGTGTTCACGTACATCTTCGGATACGCGTATCCGACCTTTCCGGCCGCCGTCTCGACGCGAATCTCCATCGCCTGCTTGCGGGTCGCGGTGCCCGGCACGACGCGCAGGAACGTCAGGGTCTTGTCACCGACCTTCGTCGGCTGGTCGCGAACGAGAGTGATCCTCAGCGAGCGGGCGTAGACGCCGGAGACCACGATCCCGGCGAGCATGATGCCGACGCCGAGGTGAGCAAGATATCCGCCGGCGCCGCCGAGCTTTCCGTTTTTCGCTTTGCGCAGAACCGCCCGGAGATTCATGTCCGCCGCGAAGCCGCAGACGAAGAGGAGCATCAGGCTCGCGGGATCGCGGGCGCCGAGCGCGAGCGCGAGAACGACCACGCCGGCGCCGACGGCGAGGGACCGGCGGGCATTTCGGAGAAGCTCGCGAGTCGGCACGGCCTTCCACGAGACGAACGGGACGAGGCCGGACAGAACGACCAGCAGGAGCGCCGCCGGCGTCGCCGTCCTTCCATAGAACGAGGTCTGCACTTGTGAAGGATTTCCGGACAGCCTGGTCAGGAGCGGGGCGGACGTTCCGAGCAGGATGACGAACGCGAGCGCGCAGAAGACGGCGATTCCGAGAATGAAGAGCACGCTTCGGGAGAGCAATCCCGGCTCCTCCTCTGCCATCACCGGGATCGACTTCCACCGGATCGCGATCAAGGCAATCGAGAGGACGATGAACGTCAGCAGGATCCCGACGAGCCATCCCGTGATTCCGAGGTCGATGAACGAGTGGACCGAGAAATCCGCGAGAACGCCGGAGCGCGTCAGGAACGTCCCGTAGAGAATCGTCGCAAACGCGGAAGAGGCGAGGATCAGGTTGATCTTCCGGTGTCGCTGCCGGACCCTCTGGAGGAACATCCCGTGGACGAGCGCGGCGGTGAACAGCCACGGAACGAGGCTGGTGTTCTCGACGGGATCCCACCCCCAGTAGCCTCCCCAGCCGAGCGTCTTGTAGGCCCAGTAGCCGCCCATCAGGATCGCCGTTCCGAGCGTCACGAAGGTCAGGAGCGCCCACGGGATCGCCCGCGTCACCCAGCCGTCCCAACGCTTCTTCCAAAGCGCTGCGATCGCGAAGGAGAAGGGGACCGACAGGGACGCGAAGCCGAGGAACATCACGGGCGGGTGGATCACCATCCAGGGATCCTGGAGCAGGGGATTCAGCCCGACCCCGTCTTCGGCAACGGGCGGCGGCAGGAGCTTGAAGGGAGACTGCTTGCAGAGGATCGCGACTAGCCCGAGAAAGGTGGCGAGATAGACGATCATCACCGGAGCTTCCTGCTCTTTCGCGCTCCTCCAAACGACCAGCCCGATGAGCGCTCCCCAGAAACACCAGAGCAGGAAGGAACCCTCCTGACCCGCCCAGAGCGTCGAGATCAGGAAGTGGAGCGGGAGATCGCGGCTCGAGTAGGAGTTGACGTAGGAGACGTCGAAGCGATGCTGCAGGAGCAACGTGAGGAGAACTGCGCTCGACGCGACAATCGATGTCGCGAAAGCGGCATAGGCGCTGCGGGCAAAACCGATAAGGTCGCTTCGGCCCCGGTCGACGCGGACGTAGGCGACGAGAGAAACGAGCCCGAAGAGAAGCGCCGCCCAGATCGCGGCGACGCCCGGCCAGAAATACATCCGGAATCGCTCCTCAGGACTTCGACGGCGGCGGGCCGGAGGAGTAGGCTCTCTCGACTTCCGCCCCCTGATACTTGGAAGGGCACTTCACGAGGAGCTTCTCCGCCTCGATTCGGCCTTCCCGGTACCGTCCGATGGCCACGATCGAGATCGCGTCCTTGAAGTTCGCGGGACGGATGCCACCGTAGACGACCGGCATCCGACGACCCTTCTGGTCCACGAGGTCGAAGGAGAGCCGCTGGGTGGCCGTGTCGTACCGATCGCTCGTCTTGTCGAGGCCGCCCATGACCTGGACCACGCCTCGCGCCTTGCGCGCCTCGTCGAATGTCAGGTAGGGCGTCAACGTCTTCGTGAAGGACGTCACGCCCAGGAGGACGAAGACGA
>DASWDK010000119.1:0-2263 GCA_036395335.1 Thermoanaerobaculia bacterium | reverse complement strand
GCGCCTCGACGGCCGGCCCGATCTCGGTCAGGTTCAGCTCGGTGATGGGAACGATCGCGATCAGCATCGGAAGAGCGCGGCCGAGCTCGCTGCGCCACCGGGCGATCGCGCGAACGCCGGCTGCGGCGCGCTCGAAGCTGTCCGACTGGCCCCGAATCCGGTTGTGGACCTCCGGCGGGCCGTCGATCGAGACGGCGATCGAATCGATGCCGGCAAGGACGAGCTGCCGCGCGTTCTGCTCGAGCCGCCCGCCGTTCGTGATCACGGTGCAGGTCAGGCTCCGCGCCTTCACCTCGTTGACCAGAGGCAGAAGGTCGGGATACAGGAACGGCTCTCCGCCGAAGAGGCTCACGATCGGCTGAAACGGCGCGATCTCGTCGAGGAACTCGACGTAATCCTGGAGCGAAAGCTGTCTCTTCAAACCGATGAGCTCGCGGATGCGCGCGCGCTCTCCTTCGCCGTCCGTCGCGGACGCCGGGGAGTGATCGGACCGGTAGATCCCGGTGTCCCCCCACTGTCCGCACATGGGGCAGCGCAGGTTGCACAGGTTCGTCACGCGCAATTGAATGAAAGTCGGCATCGGGAGGTTGTCCGGCGACGGCGACGCGATGTGCTCGCGAACGCCGCGGCGCCCGCGCTTCATCCGCGCGAGGTAACGAGTCGCGAACCCGGAGAGGGCGAGGCCGCGGCGGTAGCTCATCGGACTGCCTTCGAGCGCGGCGTCGAGTAGAGGTCGATGACCCGCTCGATCGCCCGCCGGCACACCGCGCAGAACGGCACGTCGTTTCGCGAGAACATGATGCAGTCGATCTGCGGCCGGTAGTAGCCCTTCGATTCGTACATCGCCCCCTCGAAAGCGCCCACTTCCGCGGCGTAGGGCTCCGCCGCGAGCAGGCGTATCTCCTTTTCCTTCTGCTCGCGGAAGAGCGCGTCCATCTCTTCTTCGGGGCGGTTCTCGGCGCGGATCTGCCGGCGCCGCTTCTGGATCTCCCGGGACTGGACCTCGAACGCTTCCTTGTTCCACGGCGTGGGAATTGGAGTGCCCGCCGAAACGAGATCCTTCCACTTCAGGTTCTTCGGATCGAGGAGCGCCGTCGCGTTCGGCTCCCACGGCTCGACGCGGTCCGCCGCAGGCTCGATCGCGACGTCGGATGTGAAGTACTCGTCGGCGAGACCGGCGAAGTGGTGCCCGAACTCATGCACGAAGACGTAGGGCGACCAGAAGCTGTCCGCGGCGACCGTCGAGAACAGTCCGAAGATCCCTCCGCCGCCGTACGTCCGGGTGTTGGCCAGGATCTCGACGAAGTCGTACGGAGCGAACGAAGCGACGTCGCGGAAGAGCCGGTTCTCGAACGTGAGTACGTACCGCTCCGACCCGAAAGCGTCGTACGTCGCGCCCACGCGGGAGCGCCGGTGGATCCCGGTCGACGGGCGCGAGACCCCCGACTCGTCGGAAGCCGGGCAGAGGCCCCACACGTTGAAGTCCGAGCGCCGCTCCTTGAACGGGGAGAAGGAGAAGAGGATCTCGGCGAGCCGCCGCGCGTCCTTCTCGAACTTCGGGCGCTCGGCGGCCGTGTAGCCGTCTCCCACGATCAGGAAGTCCACCTTGTCCGCGGGGTCACCCATCTTCTGGATCTCGAGCAGCGGGCCGGGCGAGGCGGGCTTGGACGTGTCCACGAACATGTCCTTCGGGTCGAGGAGAAAAGACCAGATTTCGCGGAACGCGTTTCGCGCGTCGCGCCTCTTCAGCACGACCTGGACGGGTCCGTCCGGAGCCGGAAACCGCAGCGATTCGTGGAAAGTCCGGTTTGCCGCCTTCGCTTCGCCGGTCAGTTCCCATTCGCCGTAGATCGACGCGAACCCGCGCGAGTAGAGAACCTGGTTCGTCTTCCGGTCGATCACCTCGAAGAAGTACTTCCCGAGGTTCGTGTCGTCGACCGGACGGCCGCCGGCCCAGGGAAGAGGCTCGAGCACGACGCGATCGAAGCTGAACCGCTCTTCGGCGGCGTTTCCGGTATGGTAGTAATCGAGCCGCATCGTCCGGGCAGGCGCGGCGAACGCGGCCACGGACGCTGCGAGCATCGCCGCCCCGAAGACGAATCCCCCGCGTTTCACTTTGCGAATATCCTACGTCGCCCGGGGTCAGGTCTCCACTTGCCACATTGGGGGTCAGGTCTCCACTTGCCACATTGACGGACGAAAGGGGGAACGATGATTCACGAGAACATCCTCGGCACGATCGGAAATACGCCGGTCGTCCGCA
>DASWDK010000118.1:0-8086 GCA_036395335.1 Thermoanaerobaculia bacterium | reverse complement strand
GACCGAATCGAGGCGCAGGGCTACGGCGAAACGCGGCCGGTTGCGACGAACGGGACGGCGGCCGGAAAGGCGCAGAACCGGCGGGTCGAGCTCGTCGTCGAAGGGGGCGCCGCCGCGACGCCGAAGTAACCGGCCGGATCGTCCGCATCGGAATCACCTCGACGCGGGCAGCAGTCCGTCTTTCGGCGATGGGAGACCCCGATCGCCTGGCGCCGGCGAGCCCCGCCCCCGATCCTCTTCGGCGAACCGGATGAAGGCGAGGACGAGCGCGATCACGATCGGCCCGAGAAAGAGTCCGATCGGCCCGAACGCCGCGACGCCCCCCACCGCGCCGATAAAGACCGGGAGCGTCGAGATCTGCGCGCGGCCCGAGATGAAAATCGGCCGGAGAAAGTTGTCGGCGAGCCCGACTACACCCACCGCCCAGACGACTAAGAAGATGGTCCAGCCCCACTCTCCTCGGAAGGCCATGACCGCGGCCGCGGGAATGAGAATCAGCCCGGTACCAAGCGCGGGGATCAAGGAAACGATTGCGCCGAGCACTCCGAAGACCACCGGCGAGGGAAGCGGCGAGATCCAGAAAGCGATTCCCACGAGCGTGCCCTGGACGATCGCAGTCAGGACGTTGCCGTATACGACTGCGCGCGTGACCTCGGCGATGTGCGCCTCGAGACGCCGCTTGCGCTCCTCGTCCAGAGGGACGAGCGCCATCCCGCGTCCGATCATCTCCTGGCCATCCCGGAAGAAGAAATACAGGACGAACAGCATGAGGAAGAGCCCGACGACGGCGCCGAGCGCGCCGAGAAACACGACCCGGCTGTTCGCGAGCGCGAACTCGAGAGCGGTGCGCAGGCTGTTGACGATCCACTCCTGCACCTGATCGACCGTCACCGGCGTGTGTTCCGCGAGCCAGTGCACCACCTTGTCGACGACCGGCAGACGGATGAGGTCGCTCGGCCGCCAGATCCGATAACGACCGGCGACCGCGGTCAGCCGCTGGATCAGGTCGGCGGCCTGGCCCGCGAAAGCGACCGCCACGAGCAGGGCGGGCAGCACGATCGCGAGCGCGACGCCGATGGTCATCCAGAGCGCCGCCGCCCCGCGCCGCCTCTTGCCGCGCATTCGATTCCGGAGGCGGACGTTCAAAGGGTCGAGGAGAAACGCGAGGAGGAGCGCCCAGAGAATCGGCCCGAAGAACGGCTTTAAGATCGAGACGAGGGCCGCCGCGAGCAGAGCCGCGACGACGAGCCCGAAGATCCTCGGGTAGAAACGGTCGTCCGAAACCAGCGTCGTCTCCTTGCGTGGTCGGCCCCCGGCCGCGCCCCGAGAATACGCCCTCCGGGTGCTAGCATCGCGCGACGGCCATGACGGCGCTGTCCGATCGATTCGAAGCGGCCCGGATCTTTCGGGAAGAGGCTCTCGCGGAAGGATTCTCCCGCTGCGGCATCGCCCGCGCCGCGCCACCCCCCCGGTTCGAGCGCTTCCGCGACTGGATCGCGGCGGGCCGACACGCCGGGATGACTTACCTCGAGAGGACCGTCGAGGCCCGCTCTTCGCCGCAGAGCCTCCTGCCCGGGGCGAAATCGGTCGTCTGCCTCGCCGCCCGCCATCGGACCGAACCGCTCCGGGCAGCCGACGGCTCCGCAGTTGCCCGGTACGCCGCCGGACCCGATTACCACGGCACGCTCCGCGACAGGGCGATCCGCGTTGCGGGCGCCGCCGCGGAGCGGCTGCCGCAACCGGTTCGCTGGCGCGTCTGCGTCGATTCGACGCCGCTCGCGGAGAGATCGTTCGCAGCGGCCGGCGGAGTAGGCTGGATCGGCAAGAACGGATGCCTGATCGATCGCGATCTCGGCTCGTACCTGTTGCTCGCCGAGATCGTCACCGACCTCGACCTGCCGCCCGACGACCCCGTCGCCGAACTGTGCGGCTCCTGCGTCCGATGCCTCGAGAGCTGCCCCACGGACGCCTTTCTCGGCCCGGGTCTCCTGGACGCGGCCCGGTGCCTCGCCTACTGGACGATCGAACACCGCGGTCCCATCCCGGACGCCGTCAAGGAGAGCGTCGGCGATCGGGTCTTCGGGTGCGACGTTTGCCAGGAGGTGTGCCCGTGGAACGCACCGGTGCGTATTCCGCCCTCTCACCCCGACCCTCCGGCGGCGCTGCCGAGCCGCGCCGAGTGGCTCGAGATGGGCCCGGGCGAATGGCGGCGGCGATTCGGCGCCACGGCCCTGAACCGCGCCGGGCGCCGGGGCATCCAGCGCAATGCCGCGGTCTCTGCGGCCGCGACCGGGGGCCGCGGGCTCCTTCCGACCCTCGACCGCGCCGCCGCGAGCGCGGACCGCGGACTGTCCGACGCCGCGCGCTGGGCGTCCCGTCGCATCGGACTCTCCGCGTCCTGATTTCGAAAGGAAACCGATGACCGCAAAGACCCTGCTCTTTTCCGTGATGCTCCTTCTGTCGCTCGGCCTCTCCGCTTTCTTCGCCGGGTCGGAGACGGCGCTCGTGTCCCTTTCGCGCATCGACCTGCAGCGGCTTCGGGAGAAGGGCGACCGCCGCGGAGCGATCCTCCGGAACCTGAAGGCGCACACCTCGCGCCTCCTGGCGACGATCCTGATCGGCCAGAACCTTTTCATCACGATGGCCTCGGCGTTTGCAACGACGCTCGCGACCGCGTGGCTGGGCGAAACCTACGGGGTCCCGGTCGCAATCGCCTTTTCGACCGTCGCGCTCTTCGTCTTCGCGGAGATGACGCCGAAAGCGATCGCCGCGGCTTCCCCGGTCGCGATCTCGCGCGCGGTCGCGGTCCCCATGGACTGGACGATGCGGATCCTTTCTCCGATCGTGGCAGTCTTCACAAAGCTGTCGACCCGGTTGCTGCGGCTCTTCGGGATCCCGGAGAAGGCTCCGTCCCTGACCGAAGAGGAGATGAAGAGCCTGTTCAACCTGGGCGCGGACGAGGGGGTGATCCATGGGGAGGAGAGGCGGCTTCTCCACAAGGTCCTCGAGTTCGGCGACAAGACCGTTCGCGACATCATGGTCCCTCGAACGACGGTCGTTGCTCTGCCGGAAACGGCGAAGTTCGACGACGTCCGGCTCGTCCTGCACGAGCACAAGCTCTCGCGCCTTCCCGTCTACCGCGGCTCGCTCGACAACGTCGTGGGAATCCTTCACGCGAAGGACCTCTTCGACCTCTCGGACGAGGAAGAGCGGAAGTTTTCGATCGACCGGTACCTCGATCCGCCTTTCATCGTTCCGGAGTTCAAGCGCGCGGAAGACCTCTTCCGGGAGATGCGCCGCCGCCGCACTCACATGGCGATCGTGGTCGACGAGCACGGCGGCACGGCGGGGATCGTGACGATCGAGGATGCGCTCGCAGAGCTGCTCGGCCCCATCCAGGACGAGTACGACGAGGAGGAGACGCCCGGCTTCATCGCGGCGGGGGACCGGACCTTTCTGCTGGAGGGAAGCTTCCGGCTGGACGACATCGAGGAGCAGTTCGGCCTGTCCTTCCCGCGCGACGAGGCCGAGACGATCGCGGGCCACCTCATGCTGCGGTTCGGCCGGATCCCGCGCAAAGGAGAGCGCTGGAAGGGGCGGCGCGCCGAGTTTATCGTCGAGGACGCCACGCCGACCATGATCAAGAGCGTGCGCATGATTCTGCCGCCGAGCGCTCCGTCTTCTGCCGCATGATGGCGCCGTCGAGAGTGCGCGTCACCTTGATCCGCGGCGACGGAATCGGCCCGGAAGTGGTGGACGCCGCCCTGGCGGTACTCGAAGCGGCCGGCGCACCTCTCGAGTTCGAGGAGGCGGTCGTCGGCCGGAGGGCGGAAGAGGCCGAAGGCGATCCGCTTCCGGCGCGCGTCGTGGAATCGATCCGCAGAAATCGGGTCGCGCTGAAGGCCCCGGTCGAGACCCCGGTGGGGAGAGGGTTCTCGTCGGTGAACGTCCGGCTGCGCAAGACGCTCGAGCTCTACGCGAACCTCCGGCCGGTCCACACGGTGCCGGGAGTTCCGGCACGCTACACGAACGTCGATCTCATCGTCATCCGCGAGAACACGGAGGATCTCTACAGCGGACTGGAGCACACCGTGGTGCCGGGGGTCGTCGAGTCGTTGAAGATCATCACCGAGGCCGCCTCGACCCGGATCGCGCGCTTCGCGTTCGAGTACGCGCGCCGGGAGCGACGCAGGCGCGTCACCGCGATCCACAAGGCGAACATCATGAAGCTCTCCGACGGGCTCTTCCTCGATTGCTTCCATCGCGTCGCGGCCGAGTACCCGGAGATCACATCGGACGACAAGATCGTGGACACGGCGTGCATGCGACTGGTCATGAACCCCGAAGCCTTCGATGTCCTGCTCCTCGAAAACCTCTACGGCGACATCGTGTCGGACCTCGCCGCCGGGCTCGTGGGAGGGCTCGGTCTCGTGCCGGGAGCGAATCTCGGGAAAGAGGCGACGGTTTTCGAAGCCGTGCACGGCACCGCCCCCGACATCGCGGGGACGGGCAGGGCAAACCCCACGGCGCTCTTGATGAGTGCAGTGCTGATGCTTCGGCACGTCGATCTCGCTCGCCACGCCGACGCGATCGAGCGGGCGCTCTTGGCGACGTTCGCCGCGGGCATCCGCACTTCCGACCTCGGCGGCGCCGCCTCGACGACCGAATTCGCCAGGGAAGTGGCGGCGCGGGTGGGCTGACTTTGGACTCCGGAGTCAGTCCATCTCGACCTTCGGCACCATGAGCACACGGACTCCGACGTTTCCGAGGACGCGCGCCTGGCACCCGAGCCGGCCGCACTGTCCGCGGTCGTAGGCGATTTCCTGCGGGTTGATTGGCGTCAGGTTCTCTCCTCCGACGACGACCTCCACGCGGCAGGTCGAGCAGATCCCGTTGCCGCCGCACACGTGGCTGATGTTGACACCGAGGTCCACCGCGGCCCGGAGGAGAGTGGTCCCGGGCGGGACGATCCCGGCCTTCCCTTCGTTGACGAAGACCACCGTGGGCATGAGAAATTCGGGACCTTACGAGACAGGTTAGCACGACCCTTACGGGCGACGAGGAGCTCTGGATCGGACGGCCCTTCGCCGCCGATGAAATCTTCGGACGGCGCGGGCCGCTCGAGATCGAGCTTGGGACCGGGAAGGCCCGTTTCCTGATTCAGGCGGCCGCGTCGAATCCCGCCTGCGATTTCCTCGGGGTCGAGCGCTCGCTCTCCTACTACCGGATCTCGCGAGACCGGCTCGCGCGGTCGCGGCTCGGGAACGCACGGGTCCTTCGCGCCGACGCGCGGATTTTCGTCGACGGATGCATCACGGCCGGTTCCGTGCGCGCCTTTCACGTCTACTTTCCCGATCCCTGGCCGAAGAAGAGGCAGCGGAAGCGCCGGCTCTTAGACGGCGTTTTCCTCGAAGTCCTCGCCTCCAAGCTCGAGCTCGGCGGCCTCCTGAGGATCGCCACCGATCACCCCGGGTATGCCGGGGAGCTCGCGTCTCTCGTGAAGACCGTGGCGCAGCTCGAGGAGCTCGACTGGGGCTCGCTTCCCACGCCGCCTCCGACGCACTACGAGATCAAGTACCGCGCCGAAGGCCGCCCGATTCGGAGGTTCCTGCTGCGTAAGACGTGAAACGTGGCCGGAGCTTCGTCTCCCGTTTCACGGTTCCGGCGGCGGCAACGGGCTGCCGATCGAGACGATCCGGCGCAGGAAGAGCGCGAAGTAGTGGATGCCGGAGACGAGAGCAATTCCCACGGTCAGCCAGAGAGCGATCTTGCCGGGCAGGAGGAAGACCTCGTGCCGAATGGCCAGGATGAGCAGCGACGCCGCCAGGATCTGTGAAAACATCTTCGCCTTCCCCCATCCGGACGCGGCGATCACCAAACCCTGTGCCGACGCGATCGAGCGCAGCCCGGAGACGGCGAATTCGCGGCCGAGGATGACGACGACCATCCATGCGGGGGCCAGCTGAAGCTCGACCAGGGAGACGAATGCGGCGGAGATCAGGAGCTTGTCGGCGATCGGGTCGAGGAGTGTGCCGAGCGTCGTGATCTCGCCTCGCCGCCGCGCGAGCCAGCCGTCGAAGAAGTCCGTCGCGGTCGCGAAGAGGAAGATCAGAAGCCCGACGGTCTCCCGCCCCTCGAACTTCGTCAAGAGCACGACGAGCAGGAACGGAACGAGAAAGATGCGCAGCAGGGTCAGCGCATTCGGGAGGTTGATGTTCAATTGTCGTTCCGTCTCGACGATTTCCATGCGTTATCTTTCGGCGACGGCCGAAATCTCAAGCTGTGACTAAGGTAACACCGGCGAGCCCGTGCCCGGCTCCGCGCTCAACCCCTTGAGCATCGCCTTCGGCACGGACGGCTGGCGGGGCGTCATCGCCGACGACTGCACGTTCGAGGCGGTGCGACGGGCCGCCGCCGCGACCGCCCGCGTCTATTCGGCGTGGACCGGGCCCGGGGATCGAACGCGGATCGTCGTCGGATACGACACGCGTTTCCTCTCGCCGGAATTCGCGCGAGACGCCGCCGAGATCTTCGCCCGCGCCGGCATCGACGTCCTCTTGACCGACCGGCCGATTCCGACGCCCGTGGTGTCCTACCACGTCCGGCGTCTCGGGCTCGCCGGCGGCGTCGCGATCACCGCGAGCCACAATCCCGCGCCCTGGAACGGGTTCAAGGTCAAGGCGCACTTCGGAGGAAGCGCGCCCCCGGAACTCTACGACCGGATCTCCCGGGAATCCGATCGGCCGCCGCCCGGATCCGCCCATCCCGGACGGATCGCGACCGTGGACCTCGTGGGACCTTACCGCGAGCGGCTCGGAGCGCTCCTCGACATGCCGGCGATCCGTGAAGCGGGACTCTCGGTGCTCGCCGACTCGATGCACGGGGCCGCCGGGACTCTAGTTGCCGACGCCGTCGGGCCGGGCGCGACACGGATCGTGCCGTTCCGCTCCGAGCGGGACGCGCTCTTCGGCGGCGTGCACCCCGAGCCGATCGGCGCGAACCTCGAGGCCGCGTCGCGCGAGGTCGTGGCTGAAGGGCTCGACCTGGCGGTCGCACAGGACGGAGACGCCGACCGGCTGGGCGTGCTCGATCGAAGGGGGGCGTTCGTGTCGCCTCACCGTGTGCTCGCTCTGCTCCTCGTCCACGCGTTCCGGCGCCGCCGGCTGGCAGGCGGCATCGCGAAAACCTTTTCGACGTCGCTCCTGATCGACCGCGTTGCGAAAAAGCTCGGTGTCCCTCTCTTCGAGACACCGATCGGCTTCAAGCACGTCGCCGATCTCATGAATCGGGGGCAGGCGGCCGCCGGAGGCGAAGAGAGCGGAGGCTATGCATTCGCCTTCCACCTCCCGGAGCGCGACGGGGTCTTCAACGCCCTCCTGCTCTTGGAGAGCCTGGCGCAGAGCGGGAAGGACTTAGACGGCGCGCTCGCCGGCCTCGCTTCGGAGTTCGGAAGCTTCGCTTATGCCCGTCGCGACGTTTACCTGCCGGTTGGAGTCGTCTCGGCTTACCTGGAAGCGGTGCGGCGGGATCCGCCCGCGGAGGTGGCCGGCGTCGCCGTGACGGGCGTCGTCGAGAAGGACGGGGTCAAATACCTCTTCGGCGCGGATGGCTGGCTGCTGCACCGTCTCTCGGGAACCGAGCCGATGGTCCGCCTCTACTGCGAGCACCGGGACGACGAAAACGTCGCGTCGATCCTGGCCGGAGCGGAGAAGCGGTTGACGTCGTTCGCGGCGAGCGCGCGGTAGCGAGCTTCGCGCTCGCGAGCTCTCAGCCGAGCCGGCGGAGGACGGGGGCTGCCGGGCGGGCCGTCGTGAACACTGGTCGGTTCCGCGAGTCGCGCTCCACGTGGACGGGCTTGCCGGCGAAAGACTCTCCCGCCGGCTTCCCGAAGCCGCCGGCGAGCGAGCTTCCGCCGCCGTACGGAGACCCGTAGTAGGCCGTCAGAGCCTTGCGCACGTAGTCCCGCGTCTCGTCGTACGGGGGAATACCGCCATAGCGCGCCACGGCCGCCTCGCCGGCGTTGTAGGCGGCGAGAGACTTCTCGAGGTTCCCGTTGAAGAGGCCGAGTAGGTGGGAGAGGTACCGC
>DASWDK010000117.1:0-4381 GCA_036395335.1 Thermoanaerobaculia bacterium | reverse complement strand
ATCTCGCCGCGTTGCGCGAGCGGTTGCTCGAAGCGCCGACCGAGAGCCGCGAAACGCGCCCGGCAAGTCTTCCAATGCCGCGGACCCGCTTCGTCGGCCGCGAGAAGGAACGCAGCGCGCTGCGCGCGTTGCTCGAAAGGCCGGACGTTCGAATCGTCAGCTTGACGGGCTTCGGCGGAATCGGAAAGACGCGGCTCGCCCTCCAGGTCGCCGAGGAGATGTCGGTCCGGTTTCCGGGAGGAGTGTTTTTCGTCCCGCTCGAATCCGTCCGGGATGCCGATCCGATGGTCGCCGCGATCTCCCGAACGCTGGGAGTGCGGGAGACCGCCGGACAGACACTTTCCGACTCGCTCAAAGAGCATCTCGCGGCCGCCGCGCGCGCGCCAATGCTGCTCGTCCTCGACAATTTCGAGCAGCTCCTCCCGGCGGCGCCGGCCGTCGCCGATCTGGTTGCTTCCGGCGCGAGCCTCAAGATCGTCGTCACCAGCCGGTCTCCTCTCCACGTCTACGGAGAGCAGGAGTTCCCGGTGCCGCCACTCGCGTTACCCGATCTCGCAGCGCTCCCGTCGTTCGACAGGCTTCGTGAGTTCGAGTCGGTCGCGCTCTTCCTCCAGAGAGCGCAGGCAGTGATGCCGGATTTCGCGCTCACGAAAGAGAACGCTCCCGCAATCGCGGACATCTGCTCGCGGCTGGAAGGATTGCCGCTGGCGCTTGAGCTCGCCGCCGCACGAGTCAAGCTGCTCACGCCGTCCGCGATGCAGGCGAGGCTCGAGAAGCGGCTCTCTCTCCTGACCGGGGGCGCGCTCGATCTGCCGCTCCGGCAGCGCACTCTGCGCGGAGCGATCGAGTGGAGCCACGATCTCCTGAGCGAGGACGAGCAGAAGCTGTTTCGCCGCCTGGCGGTGTTCGTGGGCGGTTGCACCCTCGAATCCGTGGAAGCCGCCTGCAACGCGAAGAGCGACCTCGCGCTCGATCCTCTCGACGGGATGGCGTCCATGGTGGACAAGAGCCTCTTACGGCAGGTCGACTTCGAGGGGGAAGAGCCGCGCTTCGTGATGCTCGACACGATCCGCGAGTACGCCGTCGAGCGCCTGGCCGCTTCGGGAGACGAGCCGATCACACGCCGCTCCCACGCGGCGTACTGCCTGATCCTCGCCGAGGAGATCGGTTCGGCCGACGCGGGCATCGATTCGTCGGACTGGCTCGACCGCTGCGACCGGGAGCACGAGAATTTCCGAGCTGCGCTCGAGTGGCTCTGGCGGACGAACGAGGCGGAGTGGGGCCTGCGGCTCGCCGGCGCGCTTTTCCAGTTCTGGGAAAGGCGGGAATACATTTCCGAGGGTCGGGACTGGCTCGGAAAGCTCCTCGCTCTTCCCGGCGCCGCGGCGCGCACTAAGGTCCGCGCGAGGGCCCTTTTTGCGGCGGGCGTGCTCGCCGGCGCGCAGAAGGACTACGGCGTGGCCGAGACTCTTCTCCAGGAGAGTCTCGAGATCAACCGCGAAACGCACGACAAATGGGCCGCGGCGGTCTCCCTGAACGCGCTCGCCGTGACCGCGCTCGACTGTCGGGACGTCGCCGCCGCACGCTCGCTCTCGGAGCAGAACCTGGAAGTCTGGCGGGAGCTGGGAGACCGCGCGGCGGTCGCCCGATCGCTTTCCAACCTGGCGAGCGTCGTTCGGGAACAGAAAGACTATGAGCTCGCCGGCTCCCTCTACGAGGAAGCACTTTCGATCTTCGACGAGATCGGCGATCCGACCTCGGCAGCTCGGGTCCTGAACAAGCAGGGGGACGTGGCGCGCGACCTGGGGGATTCCGCGCGAGCGCGCGCGCTCTACGAGAAGAGCCTGGCGACGTTCCGCGAGTTCGGAGATCGCTGGGGCACGGCGCTCGCTCTGGCCGACATGGGAAACCTGGCGCGCGACCGCCGGGACTTCGCCGCCGCGCACGAGCTCTACTCGGAAAGCCTCCGGATCTTCCGAGAGCTCGACTACAAGAGGGGCATCGCACAGGTCCTCGAGCTCTTCGCCTGCGCTGCGGCGGAGCAGGGCCGGGCGAAGCGCGCTCTCGCACTCGCAGGCGCGGCTGCGGCGCTTCGGCAGACTCTCGGCACCCCGCTCCGGTCGGCCGAGCAGGCCAGGCTCGAAGCCAGCCTCGAATCCGCGCGGAAGGGTCTCACAGATTCCGAGGGCACCGCGGCCTGGATCGAGGGATGGTCGACTCCCGTCGAGAAGACCCTCGAAGGGGCACTCGGCGGGGATGTCGGCTGATCGCTTCCGTCAGACGGCCGTCATCGGATCGACCAGTCGCCGCACGGCCGAGATGCGGTTCGCCGGGAACTGACCCCGGCGGGCGTGCTCGCGAATGAGCGTCTCGTCGGGGGCGATGTAGACGCAGTACATCTTGTCCCCCGTGACGTAGCTGTGCAGCCACTGGATCTCCGGGCCGAGAGCGGTTAAGACCTCGTTCGATTTCCGGGCGATCGCCTTCACTTCCTCGTCCGAGAGATTTCCCAGCCCCGGGATTTCTCGTTCGATGACGAATTTCGGCATGACTCCTCCGGCCCGAATGCTAGCAAACGTGTCGGACCCCGACTTTAGTCGGAAATGTTCTTTCGTCACAACATCCGGGGCGAAAAAACTCTTTGTTCGCTCGCTCGTCCTGGTCTAGACTTTTCGCCGCCGCGAAACAAAATCGACCACGGAAAGGGAGAGCCAATGAAGAGAATCCTCCTCGTCCTTACCTTCCTGTCGTTTGCTCCATTCGCTTTTGCCCAGCGAATCGACGAGACCAACGGGAAGCACACTCAGCTGTACCCGACGAAAGACAAGGCGCCTGGATGGGCGAGGCCGGGCGGCGGCGGCGGGCAAAACTTGATCAATCACGGCGGGCCCACGATCACGAGCGCCAAGTCGGTCGCGATCTTCTGGGGTCCTTCCTGGGGCAGTGGCAACAACCTGAGCGACCCGGTCGCTGTGGAGCTCCAGGATTTCTTGAGCCAGTTCGGGCAAACCCCCGAGTACAACGTGATCACGCAGTACTCCGGCATTCAGAAGGCGAACCTCGGGAGCACGATCTGGTGGGACTCGTCGAATCCTCCGACTAATGTCACCGATGCCGTCCTCGAAGCCGAAGTCGTCAAGTACTTCAGCCAGGGTGGTGGCGTGGCCGACACCAGCACGATCTACTCGGTCATCCTCCCATCCACGTCGTACTCTTCCTATGGAAGCTCGACGTCGTGCGGCGGGCCGAATCTGGTCTACTGCGCTTACCACAGCAATTTCAGCTACGGCGGTAAGGACATCAGGTATTCCTCTTTGCCATATCCGAGCTGCGGCGGCTGCCACTGGACGGGATTCTCTGTCGCGAACGACCTCGAGCACTTTGCCTGCCACGAGACGCGCGAAGCGGTGACCGATCCCGACGGGAACGCCTGGTTCGACCGGCGCGGCTACGAGGCGGACGACAAGTGCGCCTGGTCGCCCGCTCCCTTCATCGGGACCGGTGGCTACGGTTACCAGTGGGAGTGGTCCAACGCCGTATCCGGCTGCGTGAAGACCGCTCCATAGAGCTTCGCGAACAGTGCTCTCAAAGGCCCCGGCGACGCCGGGGCCTTTTTCCATATCCTTGCGAAAAACGGGAGTCTGCTCCGATGAAGAGATGGGTCCCCTGGGCCGCCTTCGGGATGGCGATCGCGGTGCACGGCTTCGCGGCGACGCCGCAGGCGAAGGTCTTCTCGGTGGGGACGGCGACGGCCGTTGCTGGGAAGAAAGCGTTCGGAACGATCGAAGTGCCGGCGGGCGTCGATCCGGGCACATCCATCGCCGTCGCCGTGGTCCGAGGGACGAAACCCGGTCCCGTCCTCGCGCTCGTCTCCGGCGCGCACGGCACGGAATACGCGTCGATCGTCGCGGTCACGAAGCTCATCCAGGCGCTCGACCCGGCGACGCTTTCGGGGACCGTGGTTCTCGTTCCGCTCGTCAACGTCGCCTCCTTCGAGCAGAAAGTCCCGCACGTCAATCCCGTGGACGGCAAGAGCATGAACCGCTTCTACCCCGGCAAGGTGGACGGGACTCAGACCGAGCGGGCCTCTTTTCTCATCACACGAGAGGTCGTCGACAAAAGTGACCATCTGATCGACCTGCATGGCGGCGACCTCGACGAGGACCTCCGCCCGTACAGCTACTGGACGAAGACCGGCAACGCCGCGCAGGACGCCGTCTCCCGCGAAATGGTCCTCGCCTTCGGGCTCGACCACGTCATCGTCTCCACCGACCGGCCGAAGGACCCGCAGGCCTCGCGCTATCTCGAGAACACCGCGACGACCCGAGGCAAGCCATCGATCACGGTCGAGGCCGGCCGGGCCGGCACCGTGGAGGCCGAA